>JAYVAI010000561.1:0-6411 GCA_043751075.1 Cyclobacteriaceae bacterium
GTGCTGAGTGTTGAAGTTTGAAGCATGGACTCCTTCAAAATTCAAAAATCAAAGTTCGTAAATCGTACTTCCATTGGGAGAATGAATTTGAAGTTTGAATGACGAGTGTTGAGTGTTGAAGTTTGAAGTTACGAGAGCACCAGCCACTTCAAAAATCAAAGTTCGTAAATCGTACTTCCATTGAGAGAATGAATTTGAATTTTGAAGTACGAGTGTTGAGTGTTGAAGTTTGAAGTTGGGGGAATTTGAAGTCGAAGTAAGAGTGTTGAATTTTGAAGTTACGAAGTACCTTGAGTGTTGAATTTTGAAGTTATAATAAATGACCGAGGAACAATCTATCTGCCCCTACACCGGCTTGCGCCCTTTCACCGAAGAGGAGTCGCTCTATTTTAAAGGGCGCGATGAACATATCAATCAGGCCACCAAACAGCTTGAGAAGAATAAATTCATCATGCTCACGGGTGCTTCGGGCGATGGCAAGTCTTCGCTCGTGTATGCAGGGATTTTGCCCAATGCCAAAGCGGGTTTTTTAAAATCACAGTTTTCGAATTGGGCGGTGGCCGATTTTCGCCCCGAGCGAAACCCGTTAAGAAATTTATGCCATGCGCTGGCTACGCAACTGGGCATTGCCAACGAAAACACTGTGCGCACCGAATTGAGCCATGGGTTTTCTGCCCTCGTGGATATGTACAAAGCCTCTGCGCTTTTTGTGGATGCCAAAGAAGAAGAATGGAATTCGTTGGACGAAAAGCAAAAATCCATTCGCAAGCGCAGTGCTGCCAATCTCATCATCATTGCCGACCAGTTCGAGGAATTTTTCACCAATCCGGAAAATTTTCACAAAGGGGTTCCCTCGCAAGAGGCCAACTTGGTCACCAATCTGTTGTTGGAAACAGCACGCATCGCACTCGAAGAAAAACTTCCCATCTACGTGATCATCACCATGCGGTCCGATTTTATTGGGCAGTGTGCTTCCTTTCGTGGGTTGCCCGAAGCCATCGGCTTCTCACAATTTTTTGTGCCGCGATTGAACCGCTCACAATTGCAGGAAGTGATTGAAGAGCCTGCCGCACTAAGCGGAAATATAATCTCGCGCAGATTAACAGAGCGGCTCATACACGACATGATTGAAGGCACCGACCAACTGCCCATACTGCAACACGCGCTCAATCAAATCTGGAAAATGGCAGACGAAGGCAAGGCCGAAATGGACTTGCTGCACTATGCCATGGTGGGCGGCATGAAGGGAAGCGATTTACCTGGCGAGGATGTCAATAATTTTCAACAATGGTTTAGGCAACTTCCTTCCAAAATACAAGCGTGCTACCAACAGCCCCATTTGCATAACGTGCTCAATACACACGCCAACAAACTGTACAATTTCGCTGCACAAGAAGATGGAGTAGTTCGTGGGGAGGGAGTGATTCGTGGGGACACGAGGGGAGTGGTTCGTGGGGACACGAACCACGGCAGTGAAGACACGAACCACGGAAGTGGCAGTGGGGACATGAGCCATGAAGGCCAACAAAACATAAGCGAAGCCGATGCACAGCGCATTATCGAAACGGCTTTTAAGTGCCTCACCAAAATTGATAACAGCCGGGCCGTGCGCAACCGCATGACACTCGGTGAGATTACAGCCGTACTCAACCAGCCTCACCTCAATTTCAAAATAATTGGCACGGTCCTAAACGTTTTCCGCGAGCCGGGAAATACGTTGTTGCGCCCCTTTCAGGATGATGTGCCCGAGTTACAAGAAAATTCCGTGCTTGATATAACCCACGAAAGCCTTATTCGCAACTGGGAAAATCTGGCCGGGTGGGCGAAGGATGAATTTACCAGCTACACTACCTACCTCGATTTCAATCAGCAACTGAACCGGTGGACGGACAGCGGCAAAGCCAATTCGTTTTTACTTTATATCGGCCCGCTCACGTATTTTGAAAACTGGTTCATCAAAGTAAAACCAAATACGGAGTGGATTGCCCGCTACCTGGGCGAAGAATTAAACCATGAACAGCGACAAGCAAAGGCAACCATCAGTTTAAACAACGCGCAAGAATTTTTACAACGCAGTGCACGCAAGCATATCGTTACGCGCACGATGATGAAATACGGCCCGCGCAAAATTGCGGCCGTGCTTGCACTGATTGCTTTTGTCACACTCAGTTCCTTTGCCGTAAAAAAATATTTGGACAGGCGCAACGAAGCCGTACTGCAAACCATACAAGAGCAAGCTGTTGCCTTGCTCAACAATCCCAAGGTATCTTTTGCCGACAGGGCCACCTTCGTGAACGAGCAGCTCCGCTTGAAGCTCACTACCATCCCCCAAACAATTGAAAACGTAAAAGACCCGCTCGAAAAAATTGTAATGGCCAATGGCATTGCCATCGCTCTGATTTTTGAAGGACGCACCGAACCCGCCAGGGAAATTGCCGAAGCCCTGACCGCTACCGAGGGGTTGTTCAAAAATTTTGAAGTAAACTATGCCAATGGCAAGCAGCTTTCTGACTATTTAAAAAATGTGAACGAGTGGCGCACCACCCTCGGCCTGGCGCATTTTTACAACCCCACCGAAAACTTGCTTGAGTTGCAAAAGACAAACGCCAGGCGCTCGGCACAAGCGGTGCTTACCGTGTTGGAGAATCAACCGAAAGACTTTAGTGACATTCTCAACTTCACTCTTGCATTGGAAACGGCCATCAACTTCAATCAGTTTTCACAGCAAGAATTGACGAGCGTTATCATGGCCTTATCACCCTTCGAAAACAAAACCCAGAGCGAATGGGCAACCAATCATTTTAAGCAAGACCAACTTCTCATCCGTGGCTATCAGGGCTATGGGTTTAATTTCAATGGCCTCTACCAGTCGCTGGCGTGCCTCTATGCTGCCGATGGAAAAACAGAGCGGGCATTGCAAGCCACCGATACACTTTTAAAATACAACGAGCCCTACTACCAGCGCGATTACACCAACATGCTGGACAATGCCAGCAATGTGGCCTCCGTGTTTTACCGAAGCCATCACACAACCATGCTCGATGCCTTTGTGAAGGGCTATTGCGAACGCAAGAAGATGACCGAGGTGGACTTTTACCAGCGCCTGCTGGGCAGGGCAAAGCCTTATAATCTTATACGCAATACCCTATACCAAAATTTTTGGAATGAGTTCAGTAATCTGAATTTGCAATATGGCGAGGCGAAAGAAATTGGTTTCTTCTTTGAAAAATTCCGGGAAGCGGCTGAGAAAAATACCAACCTCAACGAGCAAAATTTTCTGCTGGCCTTGTCCTATAAAAACGAAGGCATTACCATTGCCCATCAGGCAGAAGTGGCTGGAAAGAAATACCATCGTGAAACCGTTACGGCCCTCTTCCAAAAAAGCACAGCACATTACAACCAAGTAAACACCGCTTATCTAAATGAAAGCATAGAACGGGTAGGGACAGCCGGTGCCGACCTGCTTACCGCTCCCCGCAGCACCCTCTATTTGTTTCCTGATTTAATATATGCCTTCGTTCCGTTGGGTGCCCGCGATTATCACTGGAACTATATGTCGGCCAGTTTTATCGAATACCTGATTGACAACAGTGTGCTTGAAACATTGTATGCGCAGCCCAGGGAATTGGAACTGATTGAAAATTGGTTGACCGATTACCATGCACACGCTTTTGCGGGCGACATTTTCATGCGCAACCATGCCGATGTAAATGTGTTTGTTAAGGTAGCCGATGCCCTCGATAAACTTAATGCCGGAACCAAAATAGATTTGAACCTGCTTTATTTATACCTGGGCTATTATGCCTTAGAAAAAAATGATGAGGCCCTGGCCCTGAAGTATTATTCAAAACTTAAAACAGAAAATTTTGGCAACCTGCTCCGCTACAGAATTCTTCCCACCTATTCCAACTCCAGTTCATTTAAGTTGATGGCCAAAGCGTTCACTTGCTTTATGCAGAACAATAAGCAGGAGGAAGCGAAACACCTTCTTGATTTCTTTAAGAAACCTGCCAACCGCTCATCGCTGTATGCTTATGTCGCCCGCGACTTTTCGGAGAAGAATATGGATGGTAAGCGGGTGCAGCAACTATTGGATTCGGCCCTGGCCGAAATGGGGCGCGTAGAAAACCTAAATTCGGAGCAGCCCAACCGCTATCGTATTGCCATTGCTTTAGTTACCAACGCTCCTTCCGAAAATTCTGTTGAACAGGCCAAAGCCATTATCAAAAACCAGTCACTTAAATTTGTTGGCCTTCAGCGCATGGCCCGTGGGCTTGCCTACCGCGAAGAATTGTTCAAAGCCGTGCAGGTAATACCGGGCAATATTTCGGATACCGACCAACTTACGTTTTTGTGGGAAATACTATTAGGCTATGCCGAAGGCAAACCGACAGCACCAGAGTGGAAAGAGTATGAAGACACGTATGCATGGTTCGCCAAAACAGATTTTATTCCTTATGTGGATGAGCGCAATTGAGGATAGCAAGGCTGAATTTGAAGTTTGAATGGTGAGTGTTGAGTGTTGAATTTTGAGGTTACGAGAGCACAAGCCACTTCAAAATTCAAAATTCAAAGTTCGTAAATCGTACTTCCATTTTGGGAGCAGGAATTTGAAGTTTGAATGACGAGTGTTGAGTGTTGAATTTTGAAGTTGTGGTCCGATTTTGATTTAGATATAACCATGCAAGAAACAAACACCATTTGCCCTTACACCGGCCTGCGGTCATTTACCGAAGAGGAGTCGCTGTACTTTAAAGGGCGCGATGAGCAGATAGACCAGGTGGCGAAACTGCTGGAGCAAAATAAATTCCTGATGCTCACGGGTGCTTCGGGCGAAGGCAAGTCTTCGCTTATTTATGCGGGGCTTATCCCCAATGCACGCGCTGGTTTCTTCAAAGCTAAATACACCAATTGGGTAGTCACGGATTTTCGCCCCGAGCGTGCGCCTGTAAAAAACATGGCCTCGGCTGTGGCCGAAACGTTTGGTGCCAACGCTGCCACCATCGAAACAGAATTGCGCAGAGGGTTTTCTTCCTTGATTGACCTGTATGTGAACTCTTCTTTTTATACCGATGAAAATGATGAGGCTTGGAAAACCCTGGATGAACCTACACGCAAGCACAAAACCCGCGGTGCCGCCAACCTGTTGATTATTGTTGACCAGTTTGAAGAGTTCTTCACCAACCCTGAAAATTATTTGAACGAAGTGCCTTCGCAAGATTCACAGATTGTTGTGAACCTCGCGCTTGAAACTGCCCGTATCGCGCTGCAGCGTAACCTTCCCGTTTACGTGGTGTGCACTATGCGGTCGGATTATATCGGTCAGTGTTCGGCTTTTCGCGGACTGCCCGAATACATTGGCTACTCGCAATTTTTTGTGCCCCGCCTCAAGCGCAAAGAAATCAAGCAAGTGATAGAAGAGCCTGCCCTGCTCAGCGGCAACCGAATTACAAGAAGATTGGTGGAAAGGATCGTGTATGATTTGGCCGATGGCATTGACCAGCTCCCGATTTTGCAACACGCCCTGCGCCAGGTGTGGCTCGCAGCCAACGATGGACAAGAGGAAATGGATTTGATCCACTACGCGATGGTGGGCGGCATGGCTGCCAGCGATTTGCCCGATGCCAATCTGCCGCGCTATGCCCAATGGTTGGAGAACATTCCCGAAAACCAGAAAAAATTTTATGCCGACCCAGGGCTGAACAAAATCATTGAGATACACGCCAACCGTTTGTACGAAAGTGCTTGGGTTTATTACAACGCAAACAACGCGGCCAATCCCATCACACAAAAAGATGCCAAGCGTATTATCGCCCTCACCTTTGCATGCCTTACTAAAATTGACGACAGCCGAGCCGTGCGCAACCGCATGACGCTGCAAGAAATCACCAACATCATCAGCCAACCAAACCTGACCACTGCAGTGGTGGGCGGAGTGCTAAACCTGTTTCGCGAAAGCAACAACTCGTTTATACGCCCATACAAAACAGACGATGCCGAAACGCAAGTGCTCACCCCCGACAGTGTGCTGGACATTACGCACGAAAGCCTTATCCGCAACTGGGGCTTGCTGAACAAGTGGGCCAATCAGGAATTTGAATTTTACTCCACCTTCCTGGATTTCAAAAAACAATTGGCGCGATGGAAAGACAGCGATAAAAATTCAGGTTTCTTGTTGCCCCTCGGGCCACTCACTTATTTTGAAAACTGGTTCGACCAGTGCAAGCCCAATGTGTATTGGATAGACCGCTACTCGGAAATAAAAAACGACCCCGCCCAATCGAGGCAGCAATCGCAAACACTGCTGGCCGGAACAAAAGAATTTATCAAGCGCAGTGCCGGCAAAGTAATGCTAACGCGCGCGTTCATGAAATACGGAGCGCGCAAGATTGCCATCGTGTTTGCCTTGGC
>JAYVAI010000562.1:0-6387 GCA_043751075.1 Cyclobacteriaceae bacterium
TAAGGATTGTAAAATTGAATGGAGATTCACTTCAAAGGATGCCCGGATTAAACTTAAAAAACTATATCCGTCAATTCATACGTGACATGACACTAGTATAAAAGATGACTCTTCTTCGTTGCTGGCCAATCATATATCTGATGTTCGAGAAGATGCTCACGGAAACATTTGGGTATGTGATGGCAAACTTAGCTTACTTGATCCATCAACCGATACATTTATTCATTTTGATAATCCGCAGATAAATAACTGGCATGCTGTGAGTTTGTACTGCGAAAACGGTTCAACCTTTTGGGTTGGCCCTGATGGAAATGGCTTTAGTCAATTTGAGCTAACATCAAAAACATTCAAAAATTATAAAGTCAATCACCCTGAAGCTACCATCAGCGGCCGGAGTAATGTGATTCGTGCAATCAATCAAGATGCAGAAGGAAACATCTGGCTTGGTACCTATGGTGGGCTAGTAAAATTCGAAACTAAAACAGAAAAAATTACCCACTGGATTCATGACGACTTGAATCCAAATAGCTTATCCCATAATTCAATTTGGGATTTAGTGCCCACCACAGATGGAAAAATTTGGATTGCAACATGGGGTGGCGGGGTCAATTATTTTGATACGAAGACAAGCTTGTTCGAAAACAAAACTTTTCAGAAAGGTGGACTTTATTCGATGAATAGTCTGGAGTTTCCTTCTCTATTCAACGATGGTGAAACGATTTGGTTTGGCTCTAACGCAAAAGGTATTTTCGGTATTAAGCCTATTCATTCGTTGGCGATGCTATCGAATACGCAAGCCTTGGTAGGAAAGGAATTTCGAAAAGTGATTAAAGGAAAGCAGGTTACTTATTTTATTTCAGATCAAGATGGATTGTTCGCCCATACCAATAGTGATGGTGTTGTATTTGTATTACCCCCGTGGCGCGATAAAAAACCAAATGGATTAAGCGGTAACCGTGTTTCAAGTATATCGGAGGCAAAGAGTGGAGAGCTTTACATTGGCACCGATTTTGGGCTTACCGTGTATGATCCGCAATCAAAAAAAATAAGGTACTTTTTAAATGACCAAAAGGATTCAACTTCGCTAAGCCACAATACAATCATGGCAACTCATATCGATTCTAAAGACCGGTTATGGTTGGCCACGGCTTCTGGGCTCGATCTCTATTTGCCCAAAACCAATTCTTTTGCCTATTGGCGCAAGCAGATTTATTTAGCTGGTAATCCCATCTCGCTGGGCGAAACATCTGATGGGCTTTGGATTGGCACGATCACAGGTGGATTGAATTTATTCAATGTGGAAAATAAGACTGCGAAAGTATTTCAATATGATGAAAAGAATGACTCTAGCATTAGTAACAATTACATTTCTAAAATCTATACCGATTCGAAAAATGATTTATGGCTGGGTACAAGGCAAGGGCTAAACAGATACAATAGAGTGAAGCAAAATTTCGAAAGGTTTGATATAGCGGAAGAAGCGATCAGTGACATTGCTAAAGATGGAAAGGGCAATCTGATTGTTCGGGCAGATCAGAATTTGTACCAATTGTCTTCAGAAGGAAATGCTAAGCCAAAACAGCTATTATTACCTTTGGGAACGATAGGCTGGCGATGGTCATCTCTAGAAAATGCCATGTACCTATTTGCTGACAAAGAAATTGCAAAGCTGCCGTTAGATAGTCTTAATGCAAACACAGCTCCTACAGCCATTGCTATTACCAGTTTTCAATTAGATCCAAACAACAAGCACCCACTTGACTCGTCAGAAGCTCAGTTAAGTCCTTCTCACCGAAAGGACATTGTGCTTGACTACGATCAAAACCTATTCTCTATTGAATTTGCTGTCCTTGACTTTACCAATTCATCGGCTATTCAATATGCTTATCAGCTTGAAGGCTTTGATGAAGACTGGACATACAGCGAAACCCGGAGGTATGTTACCTATACTAATTTAAGCCCTGGCAATTATACTTTTCGCGCAAAAGGCTCAAATAGTTCTGGCGTTTGGAATGAGCAAGGGGCTTCGTTGGCCATTACCATTTTGCCACCCCCATGGAAAACCTGGTGGGCGTACTCGGGTTATATTTTTGCTTTTATGGGATTGCTATACTTCGCCAGGAGAGTTACTGTAAACCGCGAACGACTAAAGGCGCAAGTTTTGATAGAGCAAAAAGAAAAGCAAACTCTTCAAGAACTTGATCACCTAAAAACCAAATTCTTCTCCAACATCACCCACGAGTTTCGCACACCGCTTACCTTAATTCAGGGGCCAGCCAACGAGCTGCTTGAAAAGGAACAAAATCCTGAGTCGAAACAGCTGCTGAATATGATCCGAAGTAATTCCAATCGCCTGTTAAAACTCATCAACCAAATGCTTGATTTGGCTAAGCTAGATGCGCGTGAAATGAAGCTCAGTCAAAAGCCAACAAATTTGGCCTTGCTAATAAATGTTGCCGCATCGCAGTTTACTTCGCTGGCAACCTCAAAAAAAATTCAATACACATGGCATATTGCCCAAGACCTGCCAAACGTTATCGCAGATTCAGAAAAAATTGAAGCCATACTTTCCAACCTGTTATCCAATGCCATTAAGTTTACCGATAGTGGAGGCATCATCCATGTAAATGCTTCCTGGGCTAAAAATTCCCTCTTACTTCGGGTGAGTGATTCTGGCCGAGGAATACCTCAAGAAAAACTGAAACACATATTTGACCGCTTTTACCAGGTTAATGCTACCGATTCAAGTCATTCGGAAGGAACAGGCATTGGCCTGGCTCTGGTAAAAGAATATACTGAGTTGATGAAGGGGATTTTGGAAGTGGAAAGTAAGGAGGGTTTGGGTACAACGTTTAACATTCAATTACCACTGGAAACGACTCCATACACTGAAGAGCTATCAGGTTCCGCAGGTATTGAAACAAGTCATTACGAAAATTCAACTGTCTTAACCGAGACTGAAAAAGGCCAGCATCCACTTATATTGCTTGTAGAAGACAATACTGATATCAGGCAGTTTATTAAAACCTGTTTAGGTGATCGGTATCAGTACAAAGAAGCCCAGCATGGTAAGGAAGGACTTGTGATTGCTCGCGATGAAGTGCCTGATATGATTATCAGCGATTGGATGATGCCTGAAATGGATGGGGTTGAGTTTTGTAAACAAATAAAAAAAGACCCACGCACCGATCACATACCTTTCATCATGCTTACCGCAAAAGCGACTAATGAAAACAAAATTGAAGGCCTGCAAACCGGGGCAGATGAGTATCTCATTAAACCCTTTAATAAAGATGAACTGGTGTTGAAGGTTCAAAATCTGATAACACTACGCGAAAGACTGCATGTTCACATCAAACACAACCTACTCGCTAATGCTACTCTCATTCAAGCCACCTCTGTTGAAGAGAAATTTATCATGAAAGCCAAAGCGTTTGTGGAAGCTCACATAGCTGATGAAAACCTAAGTGTTGAAATGCTGTCTGTAGAGATGGCGTTGAGCCGTGAACAGTGTTATAGAAAAATCATTGCACTTACCGGCCTTTCACCCTCTGCATTTATCCGTAAACTCAGGTTACAAAAGGCAGCTCAATTGCTGGCTGCAAAATCAGATACGGTTTCGCAGATTGCCTACCAAACAGGGTTTGGCAATCTCTCCCATTTCAGTAAAGCCTTTAAGGAAGAGTTTGGCAAACTGCCCAGCGAATACGCGGAATAATTTCCCGGAAAAAGGAACAGCTTTCGCAAAAAGGCCCAAAATGCAACAGCCGCGCTAAAGGATGCCTCAAAAACGTTAATTGATTCAGCCTTGAGTATGCCACATTTGACCCATCAAATTGTGGCGTATGATCAAATGGCAAAACATCTTAGCAGTATCCCTGATTGTAATAGGAGCTGTGGGCTTTAAGTGGAACGACTCAATCGGAGCATGCTTTCAATTGGCCACCACAGACGCCCCATCAAACAAACAACTTGCTTCTTCTGTCTATGATAAAGTCAAGCGATTGGCTTCGGCTAGTGAACCTGTAGCAATTTATGTTGAATTGGTTTCTATAAGTATGCTGGCTACCGGAATAATCTGGTTGATCAAGCGCACAAGTGGACGACCGAGTGACAATAGATTTGTTCTCGATTTTTCAAAAAAAAATAAGCAACGTCATTTGTGATAAAAGATGGAATCGCCAAGGCACCACAATAGTAAATTATGATTCAGAATTGCTTTAGAAAATCGTTAGCTCTTAAAATTGGGATTCCCCGAAAGGGGTGGAGTATGAGCAAGTGCGGATCGCCTGTGATGATGCAGGAAGCCTGTGATGCCACGGCAAGCTCAAGGATCATGTTGTCGTCAGGGTCTATGCAGTCAGTGATTTTTTCATTGGGAGTAAAGAGAACAGCGTTTGCTTCTATCTTTTCAGCCAGGCTAAGCCGCGCTATTTCAGAACCAAAGTATTTGTCAAATTTCTTACGGCAGGCCACGTCAATAAACTCCGTCATTATCTCTTCAGAAATTGCGATAAAGCCCAACTTCAATGCATGTTTGTATGCTTTGTCACTTACTGAACCCTCTATTAAGTGGGTACTGATCAGGGCATTGGTATCAAAGACAAAGAAAGGGTCAATCTTCATTCAAGATTTCGTCAAGAATCTCCTGCGTAAGGCCACGCTCCTTCATGGTTTTTTGAAGTTGGTCAATGTATTGAAGGTACTCTTCCTTAGAAGTCTTCAGCAGTTCTTTGCCAATGCGAATGCCCACTGCATCGCCCATTTTCTTTCTTTTTTCTGCAGAGGCGTTTCGCCAAGCGCGAGCCACGTTGGGCGATACCTCAATCACTATCCGTTCCATAGCATTTCATTTAAAGTTTCAATAAACAAAGATAGGAAATTATGAAGGTGAAATTGATAACAGACAAAATGGGAAAACAGAACACCAACATTGGCATGGTATGCTATAAAAGACGGGTTGAAACAAAAAGATCGTTCGCATTTTTACAAGTGGATGGAGTAAATGAAGTTTAGCTTTAATAATCATTTGAATGCGCATTGTAGCAAGGTGAATGGTTTGGTGTTCCATTTTCTCTATACTAAATGTAAATGGAGAATGAGACAAGGTTACCTCTGAAGTAAAATCATTGCGGGCTTAACAAACAAAAAGGATAAACTATGAAATCAACTTTACATCTAAGTTCCCTTAGTAAAATTGCGATCTTTTTACTACTCCTGACAATGTTTCAATGCCAGGAGCAGGAATTTGGCCGCAAGCTTTTAGTAACAACAAAAATCTACGATGGCGAAAAGGTCATCGATCCCACGTTCAGTGGCGAAATCATCGACATGGGATCTTCTCCCATTGTGCATCATGGTTTTATTTGGGGTGAAGAAGATAACCCCGATATCACTGCCGCCAACAATAGAGATATTGGCGCACGAACAGAGATCGGGGTTTTTTCTGCGGTGATGAATGACCTCACACAAAACACCATTTATTTCGTACGTGCTTATGCCACCGATGAAAATGGCGAAACCGTTTATGGCAAAATCATTCAATATAAAACCCCGCAACAAACCACGCCCCTGTCAGCCAATGAAGGCGGTGCAGGCACCATCATTATTATCCTTGGCACATTTTCGTTTACGAATATTATCGAAATCACTGTAAAGTTTGGTGAAATACCAGGAACCGTGGCTGTCGCAGCCAAAGACAATCTTCAGGTAGTAGTTCCTCAAAGTACACCCGGCACGGTAAAGATATCCATCACCATTGCCGGAGTTACCCAATTCATTCCTGATGATTTCACCATCCTGAAAGAGCCTGTTATTGAATCTGTCTCACCAAAAAGCGGAGCGGTGGGAAGTACGATGACCTTGCGTGGGATAAACTTCATCACCACACCATATTATAACACAGTTTTTTTCGATACCATTCCCTCGCGTGTTATTTCTGCAACATCCACCGAACTGGTAACCACCGTACCCGAAGGGCTACCCTTGGGTAACACACCTGTATCCGTAAAAAGCGGTGGCTTAAAATCATTGCTCTCCAAAGAATTCAAAATCTCTTCCATACCGAGTGTAAAGGACTACTTACCCAAGACCGGAGCTGTAGGAGTACGTGTTATCATCACCGGAAAAAACTTCAGCAGCATACTTAGCGATACGAAAGTAAAATTCGGCACCGTGGTTGCCGAAGTGGCCAGCGTTTCAGATTCTACCATATCGGCCATTGTGCCCAATGAACTCAACATTGGTGCTACTGTTCCAATTACTGTTACAACAAACGGTAAAGAATTTAAACTTACACCAGACTTTATTGTAAAGAATGCCTCCGATGGTTCTGTGGCTGTGGCTGCCAGCATCAGCAACCCAACCGTGTGGGCAAAAGTAATGGGG
>JAYVAI010000563.1:0-2458 GCA_043751075.1 Cyclobacteriaceae bacterium
TCGTCATAGAGTATGGCAATCATATCGCCATAGTTTGTTTTGATGGTTACTACATAATCGTTTTTGCTGCCTTTTTGGGCGCAACTTGAAATGAGACACAGGAATGAAACTGTTAAGAATATAATTTGCTTTGTCATAGGTATGGTAATAATTGGTTATGGATTTAAAGTTTTTGCTATCTGCAACGAGAGGTCAAGAAAAATCATTTTAGCACTGCCGTTCCGCTCAAGGTGGTAGGCGGCATCGCTCATCATCCGGTTTACTTTTTCCAATTTATTTACGTTTAAGAATTTGCTGAAATTTTTTATGAACTCAGCTTCACCGGATTTCACCCGCCCAATGGCGTTGGCCCCAGCGATATGTAAAAGAGTTTCCCGCATCATGCTGAGCCCATAATGAAACAGGTTGCGTTGGTTTAGCCTGTCCTGCTCATGAAATTCTTCGGAGTGGCCAACCAGGCTGGCGTAATCGCGCTTGTAGCAAGAGCGCATCCAATCGGCAAATCGGTTTTGATAATGGTCTTCGTTGCTGTCAATAAGTTTTATGGCAAGATTGAGGTTGCCATCGGCCAATTGAATGATCTCGTGTCTTTTCGTTTCCTGAAGACCGGGATTTTTCAGAAGCAAAAACTCATTCACAGTATCATCAGAAAGTTGCGGCACCTGCACCATTTGCGTGCGCGAAAGTATGGTTGGCATCAATCGTTCGGCTGTATTGCTCACCAATAAAAAAAAAGTGTTGACGGGTGGCTCCTCCAAAATTTTTAGTATCCCGTTGGCGGCAGCAGGGTGCATGAGTTCTGGCTGCCAAATGATCATCACTTTATAGTTGCTCTCGAACGGTTTCAGCGAAAGCGTTTTTATGATCTCCCGGCCTTCATCACGCGAAATCAACGGCTGCTTGTCCTCGCCACCGTAGCAATTGATCCAGTCGCTCAAATCGCCAAAAGGCTGCCCGGTAAGAAACACGCGCCACTCTTTTAAAATATCGGCTTTGAAACGTTCTTCATCCTTATCGCTTTTCACGTTGTTGAGCGGAAAAACAAAATTGGTATCGGGGTGAATGTACTTTAAACTTTTGCTGCAAGCAGCGCACGTGCCGCACGAATCAGTTGCTCCTTTATTTTGACAATGCAAATAGGTGGTGTAGGCAAGGGCGAGCGGCAGGTTGAGTGCACCGGGTTTTCCCAAAAACAATTGTGCATGGGCTATGTGCTGGTTGCGCACCGAGTCAATTAGTGTTGCTTTTATTTCGGTGTGGCCTGGTATATCAGAGAACTTCACAGGATCGGTTCGTTATTTAAAATGCAAAAATAGCATCACGCTTTCTTTTCCCAAACTCGGTATGGTGCCGATTCATTAAATAAATGGATTATAATTTCTTTGTCCACTTCCGTTAAAGGAAGCGACCTGCGTGCCATAGCTTTGGTGGCCGTATCAATTGCTTTTGCCAATTGATACGTTGTGAATCCGGAAGCACCGCCCCAGGCAAATGAAGGGATAAAATTTCGCGGATAGCCATCGCCAAAAATACTTGAGCTGACTCCCACTACCGTTCCCGAATTGAACATCGTGTTGATGCCGCATTTGCTGTGGTCGCCCAGCATAAGCCCGCAGAACATAAGCCCGGTGTCTGCGAATCCGCCTATGGCATAGTTCCACAGTTTTATATTTTCATAATTGTTTTTAAGGTTCGATGTGTTGGTGTCGGCACCGATGTTGCACCATTCGCCAATCACCGAATTTCCCAAAAAGCCATCGTGCGATTTGTTGCTGCACCCAAAGAGCACCGAGTTGCTCACTTCGCCACCGATTTTTGAGAATGGCCCCACGGTAGTATCGCCCCGCACTTTGGCGCCCATGTTTACGTGCGAACTTTCGCAGAGCGCAAATGGCCCACGGATCATCGCGCCTTCGTGAACAAAAGAATTTTTCCCGAGATAGATGGGCCCATTCTCGGCATTGAGCACGGCTGCCCTCACCTGGGCACCTTCTTCCATAAAAATATTTTCGTGCGAATATACTCTTGTATGAATGTCGGTGATGGCAACTGATTTCCTTCCCCGCGTTATCAATTCAAAATCGGCCCGGATTTGCGCCCCGTTTTGCTGATAGATTTTCCAAACGTGGTCAATGATAGTTATGTGCGGGCCGAAGTCAGTCACTTTCCCAGTGATCACTTCAGGCACTTCGTGATCGGGTGTGCGCACCGCCAAAATCATTTTGTCTTTCGTAATGCAATCGCCTGGTTTTAAGGTGCGAATGGCCGATACCAATTCTGCATTGGGGCACACCGCACCGTTGATCCACAGATTATCGGAAGTGAAATGTGTTATAAACTTCTTGGATAGATAGTGCTCTGTATTAAAGGAAGGCTTAGTCTGAAGAAATTTTTCCCATTTTTCGGCCACGGTGAGAATGCCAACCCGTATGTCGGCCACCGGCCGGGTGAAGGTGAA
>JAYVAI010000564.1:0-17714 GCA_043751075.1 Cyclobacteriaceae bacterium
CTAAGTAAAACTGTCAAAATAACTTGTACACTTCTGGCTTGCAAAAAATATTTAGCGGCCTGGCCCCGAAACTTCGGGGCCATTGGGCTATCCGTTCCAAGTCCGTCCCCCAACAAAATCCACGCGCGTCGGGCTTTCCTCTACTATCCCTGGCCGAAGTACATCGTACATAAATTGTACAAGTTATTTTGAAAATTTCACTAAGTTCTTACTCAGCCAACATCATTGGCAGGATTTACCAATGACTACCCTAAACGCAGTTGAACCCTAAAATTCTTTCTTCACATGAAAGAAGAAACCATTTGTTTTTTCTCTGGTGAAGGTATATTCAAACCGCAGCACGGCATCATAGGCTGTAACAATATCCAGTCCTGCACCAGTGCCTATCAACATCCGGTTCGACAAGCGTGTGTTCAGTTGGCGCTCCTCGTAGTAAGGATAATTTTCTACGTAGCCAATATCGAAATTGCCTTTTATGTAAATGGCAATGGGCAAATACCTGAATTGCTCAATAGGCATGTCATCCAATTGCCAGGTGCGCGAGAATATTCTTTTTCGCAACGTGGTTTTGTTCAGAAAGAAGTTGGGGCCTTCAATCACATACACTTCATAGCCTTTTACAAATTGTTTGCGGTAGCCGAGGGCACTAAAAAAAGTATAAGGCTGCGAAGCGGGCGCACTTAAATAAGCGGAGGTGAAATTGGATAAGTAGAAATTTTTTCCAAGGTCAGAAAACTTGGCATACGTAAGGTTAAGTTCCCATTGGTTCACCTCTTTGTTTATGTACAATCCACTTTGCTGGGCAAAGGCTGTAAATTGATATCCTTTGAGTGGGTATGCCACTACATCGCGGTGTTCGGAACTGAATGTATAGGTAACCGATCCGAACTGTTGATCTACTTCTGAATTGCCATAAAAGTTTGGATTGAGGTAAGCAACGGTATCGACCACCCGGTTGCTTTGATAGGAAAAACTAAGTGAGTGCGTTTCGTAGAACGATTTACGAAATGTATAAGACACGTTAAACCCTTTTGATACTCTGAGTGTTTTTCGGCCTTCCAAAAATTCTAGTTTGTGATCATCCGTAAGGTAGGCTAAGTTTTTGGGTTCACCGTAATTAAAATCGAATATGAGCCCGTGGCGTTGCCTTCGGTCAACGTTGGGTATGCGGTAGCTGAGTTCAAATTTTCGGGTGAAGCCAAACTGTGCCGTGAGCCTCAGCGTTTCGTTGCGGCCGCGGAAATTATTTTTGTATAACCGCAAGCCATAGTTGATCCTGCCGAAATCATGATTGTAGTTTTGCCACCACTCATTGATGTTTCTATCCGACAACTCAAAAATAGGAACAGGAAACGTGTACCACCGCTCATTCACTTCCACTAAAAGATCGGCCTGGTTTGCACTTAGTTCCAGCCAGCGAATAGTGACTGTGTTGAACAGCCTGAGATTATAAATCTTGCGTTGGTCCAGCATCAAAACCTCATCAATCCTTTTTGAACTAATTGTGTCGCCAGGTTGCAAACTTAGCTCGCGCGATATGATCCGTCCGCGTGTTATTTTGTTTCCGATTATCAATACACGATTGATCGAAATTATCCTGTTGGGAAGTGTATCGCTTTTGGTTTGGGCAAGGGTGTCGGTTGCTGATTTCTGCGCACTTGCCATACCGCCCAGAACCAACAACAATACCAAAAGGAGAGCCCTTACTTTATGTAGTCGTGTTAGTTCAATCAACTTGGTTTTGAATTATTTGCTGTTGGATTCCGGTACGACCAAATAAGGATGAGCACTCCGGCTATCACGAGTGGAATGCTCAGGATTTGGCCCATGTTGATGGGGAGTTGATCTTCGAACGAAACTTGGTTCTCTTTTAAAAATTCGTAAGCAAATCTCAAACTCCAAAGCACGATCATAAATACGCCAAAGATGCGGCCCGGTGGTAAGTTTTCTTTGTCCTTGTTCCACATCAAGAACAGGGCAACAAAAAGCATCAAGCAAGAAATTGATTCATAGAGTTGTGCCGGGTGCCGGGCTACACCAAAAGTGCTTACTTTGGCGGCCAGGTTGCCAGAAGTTTCAGTGGTAAGTTGGTAGTTGAGAGGCTGGCCTGCTGGTTCATCAATAAATTCATTGTAATAATTTAAAAAATATTTCGCATCACCTTGAAGAAAATTGGCGGCTGCATCGTTGGTGGTGCCGGGCTTAAAGAAAACATATAGGTTGATGGGCACTCTTCCGTTGGCACCTTCGGGCAGGTCTAAATCTTTTTCAACTTTTATGGATTCGGCAGGATTGGATTGAACGCGATAGTCCAGCAGCCCTTCGGTTACACGGTTCACAAAAACCACACTGAATGGATTGTTGGATGGCTTGCCTATGATTTCAGAATTGAAAAAATTTCCGAAACGGATCAAGGCAGCGGTCAGTGCCACTAATATTACGATGCGATCGAGCACTTGCATATAGTTTTGACCTGGCTTCTTTTTTCGGCTGTATAACCAGAGCGCAAAAAGTATCCCAATGGCAGCACCATGGCTGGCCAACCCCTGATACCCTATAAATTTAAAGGGAGAAAACTCAACCGGGAGAATTATACTCAATGGGTCGGTAAGGAAAAGTTCGGGCTGATAGAATATCACGTGGCCTAACCGCGCACCAACAATGGTGGCCACCACCATGTAAATGGTAAGTGTGTCCACATCTTTTTCGGGCTTGCCTTCTTTGCGGTGCATGTAGTAGAGTATTTGCTGGGTTATCAAAAAACCAAGCATGAACAAGAGGCCGTACCAGCGAAGAGAGAATGAACCGATGGAGAAAATTTCAGCGCTTCCGTTCCAAATAATATAACTGATCATAGATTTAATATAAAAGGCCTGGAAACACCGGGCCGAACCGCAAATATAAGCACTAATGCCTGATGCCCCAATGCCTGATGCCCTGATGGAGGCGGGTTTCTATTTTACCAGATTAGTTGAAGGCTCAAATCCTTGTATAAGGGAAAATAAGAATCTTTGGAGATGAGCTGAAAATCGACAAAGGGCCCATCGGCTGTGCGCATCACAAATTGGGTTGGGGTCATTTCAACCACTTCGTAGGTGTAAGAAAGTTCGGGGTTTTCCATTCTACCGATTTGATGTTCACATACCATTGGGTCGCGTTGTTGGGGTTGGAGGTATATTCGGCAACGGCTGAAGGTGGGGTGTTGATGATGATTTCGGTTTTTACGTCAACCATAAAGTGCTTGTTTAAATTTTGCAGTTGACAAATTTACAATTGACAAAATGTAAGCATGGTTACACACATTGTCAACTGGCCTACCGACAGGTCGCTTTTTGTCAATTGTCAATTCCTTAAAGCAAAAGGTGTCTGACACTAAAAAGTGCCTGACACCTGGTGAGTTACATGGCCATCTCTTTTATCTCACGCACTTCTACAATGCCGTTGTCGAATTCGAGGATGGGACAACCTTGGAAATCGCAACGGCTTCATCGTAGCTATCGGCTTTGCACGATAGGTAGCCGCCTATCATTTCTTTGCCTTCCATGAACGGGCCATCGCTCACTACTTTTTTATTTCCTGTTACGGTCTTGCCGGTGTTCACGAGCGGTTGGGCGTCAATAAATTTTCCTTGCTCTTTCAAGGCGCCCATCCACTGTCCCCACTTTTGCATGTGGGCCTGCCATTTCTCGGGCGACTGTTGCAATGTGGCCGCATCGCCACCACGGAATAATAATAAGTACTCTTTCATTTTTTCTGGTTTAATTTTTTGTTGATGTTTTTTTCGTTGGATTGGCTTTGACCTTTGCCTCAATATAATCTTTTAAGGGCAACATATAATATTGGTCCCAACCATCTTTGAGCCCCCGATTATCATCAGGCCGAACTGCCTACTGCACCCTGCTACTGCCTACTCTTTTTTAAACTATTTCTTTTTAGGAAAATTTGCATTGGCCTTCACTCTTAAATTTGCAGCGTATGCCTTTCATCCGAAAGTTTCACTTCAATTATTGTTAACAGTTATGGGAATAGTGACCTGTGTTTTGTCCCACACTAAATCCATTTTCACTCCGGTAGAATCGCTGCCAAAATTTATAGTGAACTGCTCCGTTTCAGATGGTGCTGCTACAACAGGAACCTCAACTTTTAAAACATCCAAAGAATAGTTGGGTTCTCTAACTCCAAAATAAACACCCAGTTCACTATTTAGACCAATTTGAAAAGAGTTGGCACCGGGGATAGCATACATTCGATAAGTTCCAGCGTTTAATGTTTGACCAGCAAAATTGATGTTCTTGTTAAAGGTGATTTCAGTAGCCGCATTGGCGCCCAACCTCCAATACTTGCCATAGGGTTGCAAGGCGTCATCCTTTTCTTCTCCAAAAATCAGTCTGCCTTTCTTGTAGGGCTGGCAATACACAACTTTTATATCAAGGCCCTGGTCGCTATACGTGGTAGTTTTTACGGGGCTCTTTTTGGAAACAACCAACGCAGCATAAAGTACTACTGAAATCAACACGATGAGTACAGCTCCTATGCCGATAAATATTTTCTTTTTCATAATGGTATTTTTGGTTTGTTCTAGTTAGGGAATTGGAAGTAAAGATTAGTTTGGAAAGTTATGGAACCATTACTTCTGCGAATGCAATGCAACGCTGTTCCCTTCGGTGTCGGTGAAGAATGCCATGTGGCCAAATTCATTGATTTTGGTTTTGGGCATCGTTACTTTTCCACCTGCCTTTTCGATTTTTGAAAGTGCTTTGGTCAGGTTGGGATTTGCGTTGAGGTAAATCTTTGCGCCTGCGGCACTGGGCTTGTGCATTTTGCTTTTCACGAGTGCGCCCGCAGCTTTTCCGCTGCCTGGGTCGTAAGGGAAGAAGGCCATGTCCATGCCCATCATGGTCATCTCTTCCATTTTAATTGCGAAAATAGTTTCGTAAAACTTTTTTGCGCGTTTGATGTCCTTTACGGAAATCTCGAACCAATTGAGGCTGTTTTCTTGTGCTGTCATAATTGTTGGGTTTAAAGTTTATGGTTTATGAAATTGTTTTTTTTGCTTCGTTGTAACCATCTATGGCAAAGCATGTGTTTATCAGCAACACGGCTGCAAACATTATTTTGTGCAGCGTTGGGTTGCTGGTCTGCAATTGCAGCTCAACGTAGGTCAACACAATTGCCCCGATGGTAAATCCAATTCCGAGCCCTATCCGCTTTCCATTGTAAATATAACCTAAGCCCATGAAAAAGAAATTCAAGAGGGCAGCTAACCATGGTTTTTTGTTCATAATTTTTTTGTTTTAAAGTTTTAAAAGGCACCATGCACTTGATTTTTTTCGGAGGGGTGGCGCATTAACCTATTTACCCCTTGAGGCAAACTTCATCCGATTACCATTCAACCCACTCTCCTTTCGGGTGCACCCAAGTAGAAGAACTTGGTTTGCTTGTAAACATTTTATACAAACCCGAATTTTGAAACTCAGGACTTGAGTAATGCTTCATCATACCTTCTGCGCTCATCCAAACATCCACGCCCAATACTTCCAATGCTTCGGGCGAACCTGGCGCTGCAAGGCGGCTATAGAAATCGTGCGATATCATTCCATTGGCACGGGCCGCTTTTACATTCAGCGCAATGGCTGGGTTGTGGATGGCTTCGGCTTCGGCAATGGATTTTACGGAGCCGCGAATGATACCGACAATCTTATCATTGTTTCCGCTCGGGGCGGTAAACTGAAAGTTCAAGAAGCTCTCGATTTTGTTCCATACCACGGCCTCCTTGGATACGAACATCATATCGCCACCTGCCTTGACTTGAGGGTCGCTGAAAAATTTTCGCAGCCCATCCACATCGTTCCAAATATCCATGAACAAGATGTCGCCTTTGAAATTGGTTGCGGCATCGAGAGGCATGAAGGCCATGTGGCTCATGTCGCCAAGCGATTTGGCAGCGGCCACACCGCCTGGGTTGCCCGCAGTTTGATTGTGCATTTCGCGGGCGGTATCCACGCTGGTGGGTTTTACCTTGCCCATAATAGTGAGCAAGCTAAAGGTCATTTTTTTTGACATAGTGTTTGGGTTTAAATGTTATTGTTTGGCTTAATGACGAATGAGTTTTTGGGAAAGGGACAGATTTTGGTGAATTTATTTGAGGCATAACCCGCAGACGACAAATTGTTGTGGGTGGCAATGCCGGACTGATGGGCTATGTGGGTGATATTGGCTCCCTGTCCCTACAACCAACATGTTCATGGCCTTTTAAGGAAAAAGAAATTGAAATTATTTTTATTGTTAGGAATCCTAACTATATATGTTTCATAATTTAAAACATTTAACCCCAACACCATGGAAACAATCAAAGGATACACCTTCGGGCAGGCTGCGGCTTCCCCTATTGCATTGAGTGAATTGGCACTCCTAAAAAAAACAGTCCTGTTTTCGGAAGACGATGAGAAGTACCTGCGCCTGGCAGGAGACGTGCTGAAAGACCAAACGAATGAAGTGCTTGATTTATGGTATGGATTTGTTGGGGGCAACGAGCACTTGGTTAATTACTTCGCTAAAAATGGAAAGCCCAACATGGAATACCTCACCGCGGTGCGGGCAAGGTTTGGCCAATGGATTATGGACTTGTGTACCAAACCTTTCGACCAAACCTGGTTAAACTATCAGCACGAAATCGCCTTGCGCCATCACAGCACAAAAAAAAATAAAACGGATAGTGTTGATACGGTGCCCATTATCCATTACCGCTATATGGTTGCTTTTATTTTTCCGATAACCGCCACCATTAAAAGTTTTCTTGCTAAGAAAAACCATGACGCAGACACGGTGGAAAAAATGTACACCGCATGGTTTAAGGCGGTCACGCTCACCGTTATTTTATGGACCTACCCTTACATCAATAAAAATGAATTTTAAATCTGCTTGAAATATGAAAGTATCTGTGTGGGACACTTACGTGACCAAGAAAGACGGAGCCATCATGCACTTCGACATTCTTGTGGCTGAGTCGGAAAAAGAGGAACGTAAAATACTGGGCTATGGTAAAGCCTATTTAAAATCGAAAGGCCAAGAAGGCCAATCATTGACTTCCAAGGAATGCAACTTTTGCCATCTGGAAAATGCGGCAGGTGAAATAGCCCTGAGCATAAATGAACGCGGCCATTACATTGTTGAAATGCAAGGCTGCCAATGAAATTCGATTTGAAATTTTCGGAACTAGTGCAGGGCAGTTTTAGCCCGGGCGAGTTGAACCTGATGATGGTCATGCAGGTAAACTGTCCGGGCTGCTTTCTGTATGGTATTCCTGAAATGATAAACTTATTCCATCACTACAAAGAGAGCGTTTCGTTTTTCGCCTTGTCAACAGCCTTTGAAGATTTTGAATTGAACACCTTGGAGAACACAAAGCGCTTGGTTGAAGATGGTTATGTCGTGGGCGAAACAAAGAAAGCATTTCTACAACGCGGGCACGACAGAAACCCTTTTGCCATTCCGTTCACCGTGATGGTTGATGCGATGATTGAAAAGGAAGAGCTTCACCATCCGAAGTTTGCCGAGCATGTTGTTGGCGGCAGGGCGGAGTTAGTTCTCGCCCATGAGAAAGATGAATGGGCCAACTCGCTGACAAATTATTTCAACAATTTTGAGAAGTGCGGATATACATTTGCCGCCAACCTGTTGCAAGGCACGCCTACATTTATTTTATTTGATAGACATAAGGAAATACTTTCTGCCTGGTTTGGCCATGTGAGGGAAAGGGCCATAGCGGAAAAACTAAATCATGCTCTCAGCACAACGACAAAATGAATAAGTCCCCCTTTGATTTGACCCATCAAAACAAACGCGTTGAGGGCCGTATTGTGGCCGCGCTGGAAAGGATTTCACAGGCATTTCGGGTTTTGCTTTGGAACGAGGGCAAGGAGTTTTCGTTGAGCCCCATTCAAGTTCAGGTGTTGATTTTCCTCTTGCACCACAACGAAGAAAAAGGAAAGGTAAGTTACCTGGCCGATGAGTTTAACATGACCAAGGCCACCATCAGCGACACGGTGAAATCGCTGGAACAAAAAGGGCTTGTCAAAAAAAAATACGTGCGGCATGATACCCGCAGCTTCATCATCAGCCTCACCAAAAAAGGAAATGAAGTGGCTGAGCGCACTTCTGTCTTTACCAAAGAACTGCAAACCCCCATTGACCGATTGCATCCTGACGACAAGGAAAATATGCTGCTGGGCCTAATGGCCATTATCCATCACTTAAATAAAGTGGGGGTCATTACCATTCAGCGCATGTGCCTCACTTGTTCACATCACAAACTTGACACGAGGCATGGACATTTTTGCCAACTGCTAAATCAAAAACTGGAAACCACCGAATTGCGGATGGATTGCCCCGACCATCTTGTTATCGAGAAAAGTTGAACACCTGATACCGCTTGCACGAACTATGGAACGGTAACCATCCATTCCACTTTTGTGTCTTACCCTGTAAAATGATGGATATGAAAAATCGCAAACGTATTTCACTATCGATTCTCCTTGGTGCTTTGATGGCCATCTTGCCTGGATGCAGCAAACAAGAAATTCCTGTAACGGAGCCGATTGTTTTTGAGGGCGCTTACAAGGTGAATGTAACAGGCTATGCCGACCACCTGATGGAGCCGTTTATTTCAAGGGATGGAAACACCTTGATGTTCAACAACTCCAATGATGCTACGGCCAATACCAACCTGCACTGGGCAACGAAAATTGATGAGGTTACATTTCAATACAAAGGTGAGGTGACGGGCGTTAATACAGCAAGCCTCGATGGCGTGCCCACTATGGACGAGAACGGGATTTTATATTTTGTATCAACACGCGATTATACAGCAACGCTGTCAACCATTTATGAATCAAACTTTTTGAACGGTGTTGCTAGCCATGTTGCGCTTACAAAAGGTGTTTCCAAAAATCAAGCAGGCTGGGTAAATTTTGACGTGGAAGTTACCGCCAATGGGGAACTTCTTTATTTTGTGGACGGGCGGTTTGACCAAGCGGGCGGACCTTATGAATCGGATATTGTCATAGCTCAAAAAACCAACACAGCGTTTCAACGATTGAGCAATAGCAATGAAATCCTTGAACACGTAAACTCCGATGAACTTGAATATGCCGCTTGTATTTCCGCCAATAATCTTGAACTATATTTTACGCGGGTAGCATTGCCCCTGTCATCCACTTCAACGCCACAAATTTATGTGTCGGGCAGGAACAATGCGAACGAACCGTTTGGCCTTCCAAACAAAATAGAAAGCATTACTGGTTTTGTGGAAGCGGCCACTATTTCGCCCGATGGCAATAACTTATATTATCATAAGAAGGAAGCTGGTGGAATGTTTGGACTTTATCTTACGAAAAGGGTTAGGTAATACTAAAGGCATTGCCACAGGCAGGTTCTCCCCATTGTTGGAAGTGTTTTTGGAAAGGAGATTAATAAGTTTTAGGTAGATGCATTCACCACTAAGCGGGCCATGTTGCCGTGAATAATAACCGTTCACTAAATCAACATTGAAATGAAAAATAAAATCGGAACAAAAGAAAAACCCCTCACTTTAAAAACGCCATCCCTTTCTTCTGAATACACCATGCACGTGGATGAGAAAGATGGTACCGAAGTGAATGCTCAAATACCAACTGTTTGTTTTTTGTGAATGAACCAAGCCCAGGCAATAAGTACAAACTGTATGGGCAACCGAATGAGAGCTATCTGGTGACTTCCAACAGCAGGATTTGCTTTGAATACATCAATCACATGCAGTGGTAAAAAAGCAATCATTAAAAGTAAAATGCCCAAGGTTGACCATGATCTGGTCTTGGGTATTAACGCGCCAGCTCCTATTGCAACCTCAACAACTCCGGAAAAATAAACAATGGCCAGTCCTGGTAATTCAATCGGAATAAAAGGCAAATATATATCCGGTTTCAGGAAATGATTTACTCCACCATAAATCATGAATATGGCAATATAATGGTGAGAATAAGTTTTGTCAGTTTCATGGTTTTGTTCTGGCTACTCCGCATATAATTTTGTAGCACTTTCAATTATATCCTCGCCTGATACGTATATAATTGAAAATAGCGGCCTTTCTTTTCTATCAGTTCTTCGTGCTTGCCGCGCTCTTGTATTTCACCGTTTTCTATTACTAAAATCTGATTGGCCTGGCGTATGGTGCTTAGCCTGTGCGCAATCACAAACGTGGTGCGGCCCTTCAACAGTGACTTCAAACTTTCCTGTATCAGCGATTCGCTTTCCGTGTCCAAGCTGGAGGTGGCTTCATCCAAAATCAATATGCGCGGGTTGGCAAGAATGGCGCGCGCAATGGTAACACGTTGCCGCTGGCCTCCCGATAATTTTATTCCGCGTTCGCCAATCACGGTGTCGAGGCCCTTTTCAAATTTGCCGATGAACTCGCTCACATAAGCGCCCTCCATGGCTGCCTGCAATTCCGCTTCGGTAGCACTTGGTTTGGCAAACAAAATATTTTCGCGTATGCTGCCGTCAAAAAGAAAATCGTCTTGCAGCACCACACCAAGCTGGCTGCGATAGCTCTCCAACGAAACTTTGGAAAGATCGTGGCCATCAATGGTGATGGCACCCGATTGTTGAACAAGGAAAGATGCGGCCAATCCGGCAATGGTTGATTTGCCCGAACCGGATGTGCCCACTAATGCTGTCACCGATCCCGCAGCAGCGGAAAAAGTTACGTTCTTCAATACTTCTTTGCCTTCATCATAGGAGAAGGACACGTCTTTAAATTCAATATCACCTTTAATCTTTCCTATTTTGATCGTGCGTATAGTCTCATCATCTTCCACGGGCGTGTTCATGATTTCTTCGGTGCGGTCGAGCCCGGCAAATGCTTCCGTCAACTGGCTGCCAATGTTGCTCATCTGCACGATGGGGGCAATCAAAAATCCGAGGAACAAAATAAACTGTACGAGTTCTCCAATCGTCAGGGTTTTTTCCGCAATCATGTAGCCACCTATGCCCATGATGCCAACCGAAGCTAGGCCCAGCAGAAAACTTCCCGAACTGGTAACTAAACTGGTGGTGGTCAAGCTGCTCTTCACATTGAGGAAAAGTTTTTCAACGCCCTGCTCAAACACTTTTATTTCTTGCTTCTCGGCATTGAAACCTTTGATCACGCGCACGCCATTGAGAGTCTGGGTAAGCCTGCCGGTCACTTCGGCATTGATGGCCCCGCGCTCGCGAAAGATGGGGCGGATTTTTCCAAATGCCTTGAGGGCGATCACACCAAAGATGGCCACTGGCACCAGCACAAACAGGGTCATCTTCCAACTTATGCTAAGGAGAAAAAACAAACAGATAACCGCAGTAAGCACACCGCCCACAAGCTGCACCAGCCCGGTGCCCACCAAATTGCGCACGCCTTCTACGTCCGTCATCACGCGGCTCACCAACTTGCCCGATTGCTGATTATCAAAAAACCGGGTGGGCAGGCGCAATAAATGTTTCTGCACATTGGCACGCAGCACCGAGATCAAGTGTTGGGCTTCCACGCTCAGTAATTTTGTGAGCAAGAATGAGGTAATGGCAGAAATCAAAATCGAAACCGAAATCCCGATAAGGATCATGTTCAACTTCGATAGGTCGCCTTTGCCGATCACATCATCCAGCATAAACTTGGTGGACCAGGGCAATATCAAACTGGCAAGCCGGCTCACCACAATCAATATAAAGCCCACTAAAATAATTTTGCGCCTCGGCCAGATGATCGTTTTAAAAACCTGGGAGATTGTTACTTTCTTTTTGCTCATGGTATGTGTATAGGATCGGTTTTAATTTTAGTAGAGTAGTCCGATAGACGAACAACTATCGGTTTTATTTTTTTTATTCGGGGTGCGAAGATAGTATTTTGCCTTTTGATTTTTGCCTGTGTGATATTTGTTACCAAAAACAGGCTCAACATAAATTTAGTTTTGAAAAAAAATATTCATGGAGGTAATCGGATATGTGGCATCAATAGTAATGGGTCTGGCTTTGGGCTTGGTAGGCGGTGGCGGCTCCATATTAACAGTGCCTATTATGGTTTACTTGTTCGATGTTGACCCTGTGCTTTCCACTGCCTATTCACTCTTTGTGGTGGGCCTTACCAGTGCGATTGGTTCTTTAAGCCATTTTAGAAAAGGTAATGTTCATATAAAGACGGCCATCATTTTTGGTGTGCCTTCCATTTTGGCTGTGTTTTCGGTGCGAAAGTTTATAATCCCCAACATACCCGATCCGGTTTTCAAACTGGGCAACATAGATGTCTCTAAATCATTGGCAGTGCTGGTCTTGTTTGCTGTGCTCATGTTGGTTGCGGCAGTATCCATGATTCGTAAAATAAAAATTGAAAGAGAAAAAACGGTAGCACTAAAGTATAACTATCCCCTGATCTTTATCGAAGGCCTTTTGGTAGGAGGCATCACAGGCTTGGTGGGCGCAGGCGGTGGGTTTCTTATCATCCCCGCATTGGTGTTGCTTACAGGCTTGCCCATGAAACTTGCCGTTGGCACTTCGTTGGTGATCATTGCTTTTAAATCATTGATCGGCTTCACGGGCGACTTAAGCACTGGCCTGGTGATTGACTACAAGTTCATGTTCATCTTCTCGGCCTTTGCCACGGTGGGCATTGTGGCAGGAAGTTACCTCACCAAATTTATCCCCAACGAAAAACTAAAACCCGCCTTTGGGTGGTTTGTGATGGCGATGGGGTTGTATATTCTTGCCAAAGAATTATTGTTTTAGTATCTGATAACCAATAAGTCAAATCATAGCCAAAAATGGCAAGAAATGATTTTCCAACTTCATCATTCCAACTTCGTTATTCATCATTCGATATTCAAATTTGAATTTAGATTGATGAATGATGAATGATGAATGATCCTGCCTGCCGTACGCCTGTCAGGCAGGGATTTTTGAAGTAGGGTTAGTTTCAACCTTTTTTGGTTCTGGCTTTCCAGGTTAGGCTTCTTATAATCATTTGTGACTTATGTTACATAGAGTGAGGCACTAAGTATCTACTTTGCCGCAACTAAAAATACAAATGGCAAAGATGAAAAGAAGAAATTTTTTAAAGCAATCGGGGGCAGCCATTGCTTCGGCCTATTTTTTACCAACCATGCTCCAAAGTTGCAACGATGGCAATATGGGAATGGGCATGGATAGAGCGATCGCTGTAAATGAGGGTGCCTTTGATGTTGCGCTCCCTGTTCCAACCGAAGTGGGTGCCACCGCCCCTTTGACGGCCAAATCAAGTTCCTTTTCCATGTTGAAGGGAAAAACCACTAGCACATTAACATATCAAAACGGAATTCTTGGCCCCACAATCCGCGTAAGCAATGGACAAGTTGTTACTGCCAAGTTAGTGAACAACCTAAGCGACCAAACCAATATCCATTGGCATGGCTTAAAGGTGCCGGCCAATATGGACGGGCACCCAAATGCACCGGTGCTGCCGGGAGGTTCTTTTGATTATGTGCTCCCCATCAACCAACGGGCTGGCACCTATTGGTATCACCCACACCCCGATATGATGACGGGCAAGCAGATACATGCAGGCCTGGCGGGAATGTTTATTGTGAACGACAGCGAAGAGGCCGCACTCAACCTTCCTTCGGGGGCGTTTGAAGTCCCACTTATCATTCAAGATAAAAGGTTCAATGGCGACCAACTGTTGTACGCCCCTGCCATGATGGATGTAATGACAGGTTACTTTGGTGAAACAGTCATTGTCAATGGAGTCGCTTCCCCGTTTCTTAGCGTTGATACACGCTGGTACCGTTTCCGCATTGTGAACGGGTCAACGGCACGTATTTACAATTTGGCATTGAGCAATGGTGCAGATATAAATGTAATTGGAAATGATGGTGGGCTGTTGTCAATTCCTGCAAAAGTGAAAGAGATTTTGCTTGCCCCTGGCGAACGTGCCGATGTGCTAATAAATTTTGCGGGGTTGGCAATTGGCAGCGCGGTGAACCTCATCAGCAAGACTTTTAGTGGCAGTAATGTGCAAGGGTTGCAGCAGTTTAATATCATGAAATTTATTTTGGGGGCAGCTTCAACGGATACATTCCAGCTGCCATCCAAATTATCCGCCATCGCAGTGTTGGCTCCGGCCAACGCAAGCAAAACGAGGTCCTTTGATGTGAGCGTGGCACCTGGTGGCGGCATGGGCATGCGTGATCTCATGCACACCATCAACGGGAAAAAATTTGATATGGTGCGCATAGATGAAACGGTGCAAGCCGGTGCAACCGAAATATGGGAATTTAAAAACTTAGGTGATGACCTCCATCCGATCCACCTCCATGCCGTGCAATTTCAAATACTGGCCCGATCAGGCGGACGAGGTGCACTAACTGCAATGGAAACTGGATGGAAAGACACCGTGTTGCTGATGCCCAACGAAAAAGTAAGTTTGATAATGACCTTTCCATTGAGCAACAAAGGAATGTTTGTTTTTCATTGCCATAATATCGAGCATGAAGATGATGGCATGATGCTGAACTTCGAGATTGTTTAAAAAGGTACTGTGACGTTTAGCGCGGGTTGGTAATTGCCACGATGACATTTTCATTAATTGGAAGTAACATGACAAAGTAGGATTAAAAAATGCCATTGAACCAGTTGAACTTAAAAGCCGATAAATTTTGTTCTTCAAAAAGTGAAACAAGGACTTAAAGAAAACTGGAAACAATTCACCTTATTGGTGATCATCAACGCCTTTGTGGGAGGCATGGTTGGGCTCGAGCGCTCCATACTTCCAGAACTTGCCCGCGAAAAATTTGGTGTGGACGGTCACTATGCCATCCTTTCCTTCATCATTGCTTTTGGTTTTGTCAAAGCGGTTTCCAATTACGTAGCCGGAAAATTTGCCACCTCACTCAGCCGCAAAAAATTGTTGGTGGCAGGCTGGGCATTTGGTTTGCCCGTTCCTTTTCTCCTGATTTTTGCTACCTCATGGGACATGGTGATTGTCGCCAATGTTTTTCTGGGCATCAATCAGGGGCTTGCCTGGTCCACTACGGTGCTTATGAAAATAGATTTAGTAGGCGAGAAGGACCGTGGATTGGCTATGGGCCTCAACGAATTTGCCGGATACATCGCAGTTTCTGTAATGGCTTTTGTGAGCGGCTGGGTAGCCACTGAATATGGTTTGCACCCCTATCCATTTTACATAGGCATTTTTCTCGCCATCGGTGGGTTTTTACTTTCGTGGATTTTAGTAAACGACACAACCAAAATTGCCCACACCGAAAAAGATCAAGCCCACACGGTAGCCTTGAAAAAAATATTTTCAGATACCACTTGGCGGCATGCAAACCTGGGCTCCATCACACAAGCAGGCTTTGTCAATAATTTAAATGATGCCCTGGCCTGGGGCGTGATCCCGATCTGGATGAACCAGCATGGCTTTTCAATTTATGATATTAGTTTGGTGGCTGCCGTTTATCCTGCCTTCTGGGGCGTTGGGCAATTGTTTGCCGGCAAGATGGCCGATAAATTTTGCAAAAAAGATATTCTCACTTATGGCATGTTGTTGCAGGCATTGACCTTGTTTTTATTTCCGCTCATTGCTAACCTTACCGCATTGTTGATGTTGGCCGCATTGTTGGGCATCGGCACGGCACTTGTCTATCCCACTTTTTTGGCAGGCATTGCAGAGAACACCACGGTGAAAGACCGCGCTGAGAGCATTGGTATTTTTCGTTTCTGGCGCGACTCAGGCTATGTGGCCGGTGGGTTGATTGCCGCTGTGGCCGCCACTTGGTTTGGGCTTACTTTCTCCATTCAACTGGTGGCATTCATTACTTTTCTTTCTGCCATAGTGCTGGCCGCGCGCATGTATTGCCCTACAGGAGTTAAATCTAAGCTCTATTTTAAAATTTAATCCCTCTGTGACGTTCATCACCGAATGGTAGGATTGCGTGGTATATTTTTGTGATTACTGTGTACTACGTAGGTCAGACATCATAAATAGTTAAACACCATTGGGTTCTATTTTAAAAATGTATCCTAAGTAATGACCGAAGTAGTAAGTTTACATTTCAAAAAACACACCTATGATAGAATTGATCCGTCAACCTTGGCCCTGGTACGTAGCCGGTGCCGTTATCGGCCTTACTGTGCCTACTTTGCTATTGCTCGGCAACAAACACCTGGGCATTTCCTCTTCGCTGCGCCACTTGTGTGCCGCCTGTTTGCCCGTCAACATTTCTTTTTTTAAGTACGATTGGAAAAAGGAAATCTGGAATTTGTTTTTTGTGGGCGGTGTGCTGCTGGGCGGTTTAGTGGCCACACAATTTCTCAGCAACCCCGAGGGCATTATTATTTCTGAAAAGACAGTTGCCGATTTACAGGCGTTGAAAGTGGTAGTGGACGGCAACCTCATGCCGGCTTCTATTTTTAGTTTTGAAAACTTGTTCACACTTCAAGGGTTAATGTTTTTTGTGGTGGGCGGCTTTCTGGTGGGCTTCGGCACACGCTATGCTGGCGGCTGCACCAGTGGCCATACCATCATGGGCATATCCAATTTGCAATGGCCTTCGGTGGTGGCAAGCATGGCTTTTATGGCGGGCGGTTTTGCTATGGTACACTTTCTTTTTCCCTGGTTATTGAGTCTCTAAAAAACAGTGTTATGCAAAAGACTAGCGATGAATTTATAGATGTATCACCGGTTGCTCACCCCATTGAGTGTGAAGCACCCAACGATCAGGTGAAAAAAGAAACACTGATCACATCCAACATAAAATACCTGATTACGGGTATCGTGTTTGGTATTGTGTTCGTAAAAGCGGAAATCATTTCGTGGTATCGCATTCAGGAAATGTTTCGGCTCCATTCCTTTCACATGTATGGAGTGATTGGCACTGCGGTAGTGGTGGGCATGATCTCGGTGTGGGCAATAAAAAGATTTAGCATCAAAACCCTGCAAGGTGAGCAGGTGATATTTCACGATAAGCAATTTCATTGGGGCACTGTGATTGGAGGTTTTATTTTTGGGTTGGGCTGGGCCATCACAGGTGCGTGCCCGGGCCCGTTGTTCGCGCAAATTGGAAGCGGTTTTTTGGTTGTTATCGTTACCCTTTTCAGCGCCATTGCCGGCACCTGGGTGTATGGATTGCTGCAAGAAAAACTGCCACATTAAGATAAGATTTAAGATTTTAGATTTTAGATTTATGAATTGCTCGTTAATCAACCCTGCAATTTGGATGTTATAAAAATGAAAACCCATCCCGATCTGCCAATGATTAGAATGGTCAATCTCGTGATGGCAATGGTTTCATTGGTGTTGATAATATTCGCTGGCCTCTCTGCGGTGATCTTGATTGGGCCTGAAGGTTTTGTAAACACACCGGCACAAGAAATAAAAGTATCGCTGCCACCTAAACCAGAAATGTGGCAAGCACCTGACACCGCAACAATCCCCAACCACAAAAACGGAAAGCTGATCGAGTACGGCCGCGAATTGATTGCACACACGTCAAACTATCTTGGCCCCAATGGATTGGTGATGTCGATAACCAACGGCATGAATTGTCAAAACTGCCACCTCGATGCGGGCACCAAAATATTTGGAAATAATTACAGTGCCGTGGCATCTACCTATCCCAAGTTCAGGGCCAGGTCTGGTGCTGACGAGACGATTGAAAAACGGGTGAACGATTGCA
>JAYVAI010000565.1:0-6346 GCA_043751075.1 Cyclobacteriaceae bacterium
ATTTTATCAAAGATCACTTTACCAGGCGCTATTTTCCTGGCGATAATTGCCATTATGCCTGCCTTTGCAGTGCTGGCGGGGGTTACACCAAATTTTGCCCAGTTCTATGGAGGCACATCGCTTTTGATTCTGGTTGGTGTTGTGCTCGACACACTCCAGCAGATAGAGAGCTATTTGTTGATGAGGCATTATGAAGGGATGATGAAGTCGGGTAGAGTAAAAGGACGTTCTCAGTTTGCCACGGCTTGAAGTTGAATGGTTCAATACAAGACGGACAAGGATATTCAGACCATAAAGGACAGTGCACAAATTTTAGGTAAGGTGCATGCCCAAGTAGCCGCGAGGATAAAACCCGGGGTGAAAACAAAAGAGCTGGATAAAATTGCCGAGGAGTATATACGGGACCATCATGGAGTGCCATCTTTTAAAAATTACGGGGGCTTCCCTGCTTCACTTTGTATCTCTGTAAATGAGATCGTGGTGCATGGGTTTCCTGGAAGTTATGAATTAAAAGAGGGAGACATTATTTCGATAGACTGTGGGGTGCTCTTTAATGGATTTCACAGCGACTCTGCTTACACTTACCCCTTGGAGGGTGTAAAAAAAGAAGTACTTGATCTGCTAAACCGAACGTACGATTCGTTGTACCTCGGCATAGAGCAGGCCAAAGTGGGGAACCGGATAGGTGACATAGGCTTTGTGATACAAAACTTTGTAGAGCAGTTTGGTTACGGTGTGGTGAGGGAATTGGTTGGTCATGGTGTAGGCAAAAACCTCCACGAAGACCCAGAGGTTCCAAACTATGGAAAGCGGGGAAAAGGAACGAAGATAGTACCGGGTATGGTTTTCGCGATTGAACCGATGATCAACATGGGAACAAAAAATGTGGTTCAGGAACGTGACGGCTGGACCATACGGACAACAGATAGAAAACCATCGGCTCACTTTGAACACATGGTTGCCATATTTGAGAATAGAACAGAAATACTGACAACACACGAATATTTAGAAGAAGCGTATTCATACAAGTGGCGAAACAAAAGTCGATAGAGCAGGACGGAACAATTTTGGAAGCATTGAGCAATGCCATGTTCAGGGTGCAGTTGGAAAACGGCCATGAAGTATTGTCGCATATTTCGGGCAAGATGAGGATGCACTACATCCGTATTTTGCCAGGCGATAAAGTGAGGTTAGAGATGTCGCCATACGATTTAACAAAGGGAAGGATAACATTTAGATACAAATAAGATGAAAGTAAGAGCATCTATAAAGAAGCGAAGCGCTGATTGCAAGATCATCAGGCGCAAAGGAAAGTTGTACGTAATCAACAAGAAGAACCCACGTTATAAACAAAGACAAGGATAATTATGGCACGTATTGCAGGCGTTGATATTCCAGATAACAAAAGGGGCGAAATTGCCCTCACCTACATTTATGGTATTGGCCGCAGGTCGGCCCAGAACATACTATCAAAAGTAGGGGTGAACTTGGACAAGAAAGCAAAAGAATGGAACGATGAGGAATCCAATTCTATTCGCGCGGCCATTGCCGAACAATTTAAAATAGAAGGTGCCCTCAAGTCGGAAGTCCAGTTGAGCATCAAGCGTCTGATGGACATCGGATGTTATAGAGGCCTGCGCCATCGCAAGGGTTTACCAGTGCGTGGGCAAACTACCAAGAACAACGCCCGCACTCGCAAAGGAAAACGCAAGACGGTAGCCAACAAGAAGAAGGCAACTAAAGGATAATCATTAAACGACAATACACTTCAGTATGGCAGCACCAGCAGTTGAAAAGAAGAAGGACAAAAGCAAGAAGCGCGTAGTAAACGTGGAAGCCGTAGGCGAAGTACACATCCGTGCTACCTTCAATAACATCATCATTGCCATGACCAATACAAACGGTCAGGTAGTATCATGGGCTTCGGCAGGCAAAATGGGCTTTAAAGGCTCAAAGAAAAACACGCCCTATGCAGCGCAGGTTGCAGCGCAGGAGTGTGCCACCAAAGCGTTTGAATTGGGAATGCGCAAGGTGGAAGTGTTTGTGAAGGGCCCCGGTGCCGGTCGCGAGTCAGCCATCCGCAGCATTCAGGCATCAGGCATTGAAGTAACGATCATAAAGGATATGACACCCATGCCACACAATGGTTGCCGGCCTCCTAAGAAAAGAAGAGTGTAGTGAATTAAGAATTATGATTTTAGACTTTAAGAAGTTGTAGGTCTAAATCAAATGAGCATAAAATTTTAAATAAGTAACGATAATGGGTTGCCGACATAAAGAATCTGAAATCCAAAATTTAAAAATCAACAATTAAAGAAAATGGCAAGGTACATCGGCCCCAAAGCGAGGATATCCAGAAGGTTTAACGAGCCTATCCTTGGCGAGAGCAAAGCTTTTCAAAAGAAGAACTATCCTCCCGGCATGCATGGAAAAGGCAAGAAACGGAAGCAATCTGAGTACGCCACCCAATTGGCAGAAAAGCAGAAGGCAAAATTTATCTATGGGATATTAGAGCGTCAGTTCGAAAACACCTTTGATAAGGCCTCCCGCAAAAAAGGCGTTACCGGAGAAGTCCTCCTTCAGATGCTCGAGTCGAGATTGGACAATACCGTGTATCGCTTAGGGGTGGCCCCCACACGTAGGGCAGCCCGTCAGTTGGTGGTGCACAAGCACATTACCGTAAATGGTGATGTGGTGAATATCCCATCGGTTTTCCTTCGCCCTGGCGATGTAGTGGCCGTGCGCGAAAAATCAAAATCATTGGAGACCATCACCATTTCATTATCTATCAAGGGAGTAAAAAAATATAATTGGTTAGAGTGGGATGGTGGAGAAATGTCAGGTAAGCTGATCAACCTTCCACCACGGCAAGACATCCCAGAAAATATCAACGAGCAGTTGATCGTTGAATTGTACTCTAAGTAATTCTTAACCATAATAAAACCGCATTATGTCAATATTAGCATTTCAAATGCCTGAGAAAGTGGTGATGGAGAAGTCAGATGATTTCCATGGCCTCTTCACATTCAAACCTCTTGAAAAGGGTTACGGTGTAACCATTGGCAACGCACTACGCAGAATCCTTCTTTCATCCTTGGAAGGTTATGCCATCACCGGAATTAAAATACCAGGGGTGTTGCACGAATTTTCAACCATTGAAGGAGTAGTGGAAGATGTAGCCGAAATTATTCTGAACCTAAAGCAAGTTCGTCTTAGAAAAGTAACCGATACTTTTGATAGCAAAACTACGGTTACGATCAAAAAGCAAAAGCAATTTAAAGCCAGTGATATTGCTAAGTTTACTTCATCCTTCGAAGTGCTTAATGCCGACCACGTTATTTGCAATCTGGATGAGTCGGCTCAATTCGAGATAGAATTAACTATTGAAAAAGGCAGAGGCTACCTTCCCGCAGAAGAGAGCAAACCCAATGAGCAGGTTTTTGGATTTATCCCCATTGATGCAATTTTCACACCCGTGAAGAACGTTAAGTACAGTGTGGAGAACACACGTGTAGAGCAAAAAACTGACTACGAAAAATTATTGGTTGACATCGAAACAGATGGTTCCATCCATCCTGAAAAGGCCTTGGAAGGTGCAGCCTTTATTTTGATCCAACATTTTAGATTGTTCTCCGACAAATCCATTGAACTGGAAGCAGGCAAGGATAGCGAAGTAGAGCAGGTGGATGAAGAAATGCTTCACATGCGCAAGTTGCTCAAAACACAACTGCATGATCTGGACCTATCCGTGCGTGCCTACAATTGTTTGAAAGCTGCCGATGTAAAAAGTTTGGCCGATCTTGTAAAGCTGGATATTTCTGACATGATGAAATTCAGGAATTTTGGTAAGAAATCCCTCGCTGAGTTAGAGCAATTAGTGGCTGAGAAGAACTTGACTTTTGGAATGGACCTGGCCAAGTATAAACTGGAAGAAGATTAAATCATGAGACACGGAAAAAAAACAAATCACCTTGGCAGAAAGTCGGCTCACCGGCACGCCCTGCTTTCCAATATGGCTTCCTCATTGTTCCTTCACAAGAGGATTACCACTACGGTAGCCAAAGCGAAAGAATTAAGGAAATATGTTGAGCCCTTGATAACCAAAGCAAAGACCAACACCACGCATTCGCGCAGAACGGTAATGTCTTACCTTCAAAACAAAGAGTCGATAGTGGCTTTATTTGGTGAAGTGGCAGGCCGCACGGCCGAGCGGCCGGGAGGATATACCCGGATCATCAAATTGGGCGATGTGCGCTTGGGCGATGCTGCCGAAATGTGCCTGTTTGAACTGGTGGACTTCAACGACCTCTACAAAAAAGATGGTGCCGAGAAGAAAGCCAAAACACGCAGGGGCCGCAAGAGCAAAACGGCTGACGATGCTGTGGTTGTGGCAGAAGGGGCAACCACCGAGGATGTGGAAAAGCCTAAAAAGGCTGCCAAAAAGAAAAGCGAATAAGTTTTATTTTGAAATAAGAGGAGAGGGATTGGACACTGTTCAATCCCTTTTTTTTGGCGTTATATTGCGTTTGCATGCCAGGCCGGTGTGGCTGCTGCAAAGTCCCGGTTTCAAGTATAAAAACCCTGGGTAAATCCCAACAATATTTCAATCAAGAGGTTAAAGGAATGGGGTTTGTATCCCTCACTTGCAAGCCAAACTGATTTTCACTGTTCCCCGATTTATATGCGACATTTTTTCTTTCTTTCTCTCCTTTCCATCTTCCCGTTCTCACAAGCCTACACACAAGCTCAGGCCGACAAGCAAAAGTTCACCATCAATGGCTATGTAAAAGATGCCGCCAATGGCGAAGCATTGATCGGTGCAACGGTTTATATCAAGCCTTTGAATGATGGGGCCGTCACCAACGAATATGGTTTTTATTCGATCACCATTCCATCGGGCAGTTATGAGATCAGCTACTCGTATGTGGGGTATGTTTCGCAATCTAAAACAATGGAATTGTTGGTCAACATAAGGCAGGACATTGAACTTGTTTCCGGTGCCGAACAATTGGAGGAAGTGGTTGTGCGTGGCCAACTGGAGCAAGCCAATGTGCAGAACACAGAAATGAGCAACAACAAATTGGACATCCGCACCATTTTGAAAGTGCCCACATTTTTGGGCGAGGCCGATGTGTTGCGAAGTCTGCAACTGATGCCGGGCGTGAGCACCGTGGGCGAGGGTGCTTCCGGTTTCAATGTACGGGGTGGCAACGTGGGCCAGAATTTGGTTTTGATGGACGAAGCACCTGTTTATAACTCATCGCACCTGTTTGGTTTTTTCTCCGTGTTCAACCCCGATGCGGTAAAAGATGTGAAGCTGTACAAGGGCGCGGTGCCGTCCCGCTATGGTGGCCGCTTAGCGTCTATCTTGGATGTGCGCTTGAAAGAAGGCAACAGCAAAAAATTTGAAGCTACCGGAGGCATCGGCACGGTGTTCAGTCGCTTGGCGCTTGAAGGCCCAATCATAAAAGACAAAGCTTCATTTATCGTGGCTGCGCGAAGGAGTTATGTGGACGTGTTGGCCCGGCCCTTCACCGATGTGTTTGATGATGGCGCCACGCTCAGCTTTTACGATCTCACCCTAAAAGCAAATTACAACATCGACAAAAAAAACCGCGTTTACCTTTCGGGATATTTTGGCCGCGATAAATTTTTGTTCGACCGCAATCAGGGCTTTAGCTGGGGCAATGCCACCTCTTCCTTGCGATGGAACCATCTCTACTCCGACAAATTGTTTTCCAACGTCACCCTCATCTTTAGCAAGTACGATTACAAACTTCAGTTTGGCGACAATGATTTAGACCAGTTCAAATGGAATTCGTCCATCAGTAATTTTATTGCCAAGCCCGAGTTTACGTGGTTCGTAAACAACAAAAATGAAATCACTTTTGGGGGCGAAGTCATCTACTACACCTTCGAGCCGGCCAACGCGGTGGGCATAAGCAACGGTGCCACCACCAACATCAGTCTGCCGGAGCGTTACAATTTAGAGACATCCGCTTTCGTTGGAAACAATCAAAAAATCAGCAAGGCACTTTCGGTTGATTATGGCTTGCGGTTTTCACAGTTCCGTTATCTGGGCCCAGGCGAAACGTACCGCTTCAACGACACCATACCCGGAGCCAGGCGCACCTTGCGCGAAACAACAACCTACAAGAGCGGTGAAACAATTGCTTCTTACAACAACTTGCAGCCACGGGTTTCTTTCAAATGGCAAACATCAGAGGCAAGTTCCATCAAAGGAAGTTATAACCGGATGGTGCAATACCTTCATTTGATTTCGAACACCACCGCCTCCAATCCGTTGGATGTGTGGACACCGACAACAAAAAACATCAAACCCGAA
>JAYVAI010000566.1:0-2444 GCA_043751075.1 Cyclobacteriaceae bacterium
TCAACAGGCGGAACCGTCTTTAATTTCTTTGCGATAAACGCCCGGCCAATAGATACTTTGTCTATCAGTTGTCCGTGGCGATAGAGGCGAAATTCAAAAAAATCAGTCAAGATTAAATTTGGGAATACGCCCCGATAGCGTTTGAGTTGCAGGGAGTCTTCAACGACATCCAAATTCTCACTTGGTCTTTTGGCTTCAATGTAGCCAACAATGGATTGCTGTCCGTCCCAAATCCGAAAATCGGGGTTTCCAGCTTCAGTTTTCTTGGGCAGTATGGTGACCTGAATATTCTTGCGACCAATGCTTTCGGCAAAAGAATTTATTAAAGCCGCCAGGTGCACATAATAGCTTTCTTCGCGCGCATCGCCTTGCGCTGTTGTGTCAGCTATTTTTTTGAGATAGTCTTGTAGCATGAATTAGCGCAATATCGAAAAAAACTTTGCCATAAAATCCTATGATTTCTTTCTCTACACTTTCTTCATCGCTCCCACCGACTCCTTTATCAGTTGTTTCAAAACACCCCTGTCAATATCATCAAGGTTGTAGATGTAGCGGCATGATTTTCCGGTTTTATATTTTCCGAGTTTCTTCATCAGGTCTGGATATTTTTCAAAGCCCGCCATGATGTAAACAGTGAGGTTTTGCTTGCGCGGGGAAAATGCAGACAATGGCCAATCGCCTTCGCGGCCACTGGCATATACGTAGCGATAACTTCCAAAACCCACCAGGCTGCTGCCCCACATTTTGGGTTCTGATTTCGTGATTGCGCTCATCAGCTTGCTAATGGTTTCACATTCTTTTCTCCGCGCTTCGTCTTTTACCGATGCGAGAAATTTTGCTACACTGGCCTCGGTCTGTTTTGTTTTGGGTTCCTTGTTGGTTGCCAATGGGATTGTATTTGCGCTGTCACCATCTGGTTGAGGAAACCAAATTACTTCTGCGGAATCTGCTGCATGTACATGTAGTCCACCGTCACGTTCAGCATGGCGCGAAGGCCCGTGAGCATGCCGCGCTCGTCAATCATAAAATCGGGCGTGTGGTGTGCGGGCACTTTGTTTGGATCTTGATCAGGAGGCATGGCACCCACAAAGAAAAAGAAGCCCGGCACTTTCTGTTGATAGAAGGCAAAGTCTTCGGCACCCGTCACCGCGTTGATGCGGATCACGTTTTCAGCTCCGGCCGCTTTTTGCAAACTGGCCACCATTTTTTCGGTGAGGGGAATATCGTTGTAGGTTACCGGAGTTTTTTTCTCAATCAATACCTCTGCTGTAGCACCAGCACTCTCGGCAATTTTGGTGGCGGTGAGTTTTATTTTTTCATGTATTTTGTTTTGCATGTCTTCATCCAACGTGCGGATGGTGCCGGCCATAAATGCTTCTTCGGGAATAATATTTTCGCGTACACCTGCCTGCATCCTTCCTATGGTGATCACGGCAGCTTCTTTTGTCAACTCCGTTTGGCGGCTCACAATAGTTTGCAGGCCCATGATAATTTGTGCGCTCACTACAATCGGGTCCACGCCCATCCACGGTGCAGCACCATGCGATTGCCTTCCTTTCACTTTGATAGAAAACCAATCGGAGGCGGCCATCAATCCGGCAGGGCGATAGGTGATTCTTCCCAATGGGGAAATAGATTGTATGTGCATTCCAAAGATCACATCCACTTTGGGGTTGTCGAGCACACCTTCGGCCACCATCAAATCGGCACCCCCTTCCTCGCCTGCGGGCGCGCCTTCTTCGGCAGGTTGAAAAATAAATTTTACGGTGCCTTTAAGGTCGGCTTTGTTCTTTGACAGGATTTCGGCTGCGGCCATCAAGATTGCTACGTGCGTATCGTGGCCACAGGCGTGCATCACTCCGGTTTCTTGTCCATTGAAAGTGGTTTTTACTTTTGATGCGAATGGCAAACTGTTCCGCTCGGTCACGGGCAGCGCATCCATGTCGGCACGCAGTGCAATCACCGGGCCGGGCTTGGCACCTTTCAACAATGCCACCACTCCGGTTTTCGCTACGGGGTATTTTACTTCCAGTCCCAGCTTCTTTAAATGCTCAGCTATGTACGCACCTGTTTTTGTTTCGCGGTTAGATAGCTCCGGGTTTTCGTGAAGGTGCCTGCGCCACTCGATCACTTTTTGCTCCATTTCTTTGGCTTGCAGTTCAAGCTTGATTTGGAGTTTTGGGTTGACTTGGGCAATGGTGATTTGGGCAATGAGCAGGAGAATGGTGGTTGGTATTTTTTTCATATAGAAATTCAGGTTTATGTTTTTTACTTTGATAAGCTACGAGTTGCGAGCATATTCTCAAATCTCAAGACTCAAATCTCAAGACTCAAATCTATTTCATCTCCATATAATCCAACGTCAAATTCACCAATGCTTTCACACCTGTTATCATGGCTCCTTCATCAATCATAAAATCAGCTGTGTGGTGGGCGGGTTTTGT
>JAYVAI010000567.1:0-2441 GCA_043751075.1 Cyclobacteriaceae bacterium
CACTCACCAACGAATCGGAAGGTGTGAAAGAAGAATTTAAAGGAAAAATTATTGTGAAGGGCGAGAAGTTCAGGCTGTCGCTGGAAGACCAGGAGATCATAAACAATGGCACTACCGTGTGGACGTACCTGCCATCGGCCAAAGAAGTGAACATTGATAATTATGATCCGGGGTCGGAGGATATTAACCCCGTGAAAATTTTTGAGATCTATAAAAAAGGGTTTAAGTATTTATACATAGCCGACAAAACAGAGGCCGGTGTGGTGCTGGAAGAAATTGACTTAGTGCCCGAAAAGAAGGACGCACAATATTTCAAAATCAAAATGATGATAGTGAAAAAAGACAAGAGCATTCAAAGCTGGACCATGTTTGATAAATCGGGAAACCGCTACAAATATTCCATCACCCGCTTTACCCCCAACGTAAAATTGGACGATGCGCTCTTCACCTTCGACATCAAAAAATATCCCGGCATAGAAGTGATTGATTTGCGATAGTGATCCGACCAAACCACCAACTACTATCAAGTGACCCGGCTTGAACTTTTCGCACAGATAAAAAAGAAAAACTCCTACCTCTGTGTTGGCTTGGACACGGACATAACGAAAATACCAAAGCACTTGCTTTCCGGTTCCGATCCGGTTTTTGAATTCAACAAGCAGATCATTGATGCCACAAAAGAATATTGCGTGGCCTATAAACCCAACACGGCTTTTTATGAAGCCTTAGGGCCCGCTGGCTGGCTGAGCCTGCAAAAAACATTGAACTACATTCCCAAAGATTGCTTCACCATTGCCGATGCAAAACGTGGCGACATAGGCAATACCTCGGCCTTATACGCGCAGGCATTTTTTGAAAAAATGGATTTTGATTCTATCACCGTTTCTCCGTACATGGGCGAAGATTCGGTAAAGCCATTTTTAGGATTTTCGGGCAAGTGGGTGATCCTGCTCCTCCATACTTCAAATTCAGGAAGTGCGGATGTGCAGCAATTAGAAACCCGCGATGGAAAATTTGTGTATGAAGAAGTGATCTTTGCCTCGCAGCGATGGGCCACTGCCGACCAGATGATGTATGTGGTAGGCGCAACCAAAGCCGACAAAATCGGAACAATCAGAGCACTTGCCCCCGATCATTTTTTTCTGGTGCCTGGTGTGGGTGCGCAAGGTGGCGATCTTGAAGCCGTGTCTAAAGCAGGCATGAATGCGCAGTGCGGGTTGTTGGTAAATTCTTCGCGCGCGATCATCTACGCATCTTCCGGTGAAGATTTTGCGGAGGCGGCAAGAAAGGAAGCCTGGAAAGTGAAAAGTGAAATGGGTGTCTTTCTTCAAAGCTCAGGGCATTAAATCAATTTTTTTTGTTTTATAATTGTCAATTCCGTCAACTGTCAATTTAAAACCGTGAACGAATCCTTCCTCCACTATCTCTGGCAATGTCAATACTTCGATAAGAAGGAATTGAAAACAACTGCCCAGGAAGCTATCTCCATAATTAAGCCGGGCCTGTTGAACACCGATGCCGGCCCCGATTTTTTGCAGGCAAAAATAAAAATTGATCACATTGACTGGGCCGGCAGTGTTGAAATACATATACAATCTTCCGGTTGGGTGCAGCATGGGCATCAGCACGATCGTGCGTATGAAAATGTAGTGCTGCACGTGGTGTGGGAAGATGACAAACCTGTTTACCGCAGCGATGGCACACGCATGCCTACCATCGTATTGAAGGGACGGGTTGATGAAAAATTGATCAGGGAATATAAAAGATTGATCGCGAGCGCATCCGTCATCCCTTGCCAGTCATCGTTCAAAGAAATTGACAACCTCATCAAAATTTCGATGGTGGATAAGGCACTGATGAAGCGGCTTGAAACCAAAGCCAGTCAGGTGCGGATGTTGGTAACGAAAAATAATGGTGATTGGGAAGAGGCCACCTATCAACTGCTGGCGGCTAATTTTGGGTTCAAAGTAAACAAGGAGCCATTCTTGCAGTTGGCCAAATCCCTTCCCTATAAAATTGTGCAGAAGCACCGCCACAACCTGTTGCAATTGGAAGCATTGCTTTTTGGCCAGGCCGGATTTTTGGTAGCAAAAAATAAAGATGAATACATCACAAAACTTTTTGATGAATATCAGTTTCTGAGTGCCAAGTATTCCTTGCAGCCATCACAAATGAATGTGGCCCAATGGAAATTTTTGCGGTTGCGCCCTTCTAATTTCCCCACCTTGCGCATAGCACAGTTTGCCTCATTGCTGCATGCACACGAAAATATTTTTTCACACCTTAGCGAGGCAACTGCACCAAAAGAGTGGGAACAATTTTTTGAGATCACTCCCTCGGCCTATTGGCAAACACACTATCGCTTTGGCAAGAAAGCAAAAGGAGCAGTATATAATTTTGGTGACGACAGTAGTCACGTTGTGATCATTAATTCTGTGGTG
>JAYVAI010000568.1:0-6327 GCA_043751075.1 Cyclobacteriaceae bacterium
TTGGTATTGTTCAAGACGTAATTCAATCAAATATGTTTCAATAAAATAAATATCCTAATAAATACTTTAGGGAAGCTGACAAAATAAAGTGCAATTTTAATTTTGTGTAATTAATTGATTATGTATTTGTTAGGGGATAGATTTTGTACAAGTTATTTTGAAAATTTCACTAAGGGAGCAGTTGGTACATTTGTTTGGTGAGTTTGTTGATTAAAAAAAGAGCGAACAATGACCACTCCCTCAATTCATTTATTTGGTTCAGGTATTTCTGGATAGAGTGAGGCCGAAAAGAGTCCAAAATTTGAAAGGGACGAATTAGGATTATGATCAAATCATTTGACCGGTGTGATGTAGCTTGATCGTATCTTGGAACTCATAGAATTTTGTCTGCTTTGTTTTTCCAGCCGTAATGAAAACCCCGTTGAGATAAAAAGGTTATTCTGTTTTTCGATCTGGCTGATTCCGGCAGAAATATCTAGCTGTAGTTTTGGCCGAAGCAGATACGTCATGCCGCCATCCATTCCTTGCTCACCAGGCCATTGGTTGGGAACATAATTAAAGTATTCCAGAAACAACCCGACCTTGTGTGTGGGGAGATAATTATAACAAAAGGCCGAAGTGAAGATTCCTTTTTGCCGGTTGCCATCCCAGATATAGCCAATGTTATAGTTGATGGCGGTGTTCGGAGAAAAGTCATTCTGAAACAACAGCAGGATTTCGTGGCCAAGATTTTTGGGTTGCGCAGAAGAATTGCCCAACGGAATGATCATGTTCGTGAGAATGTCCGTCTCGGGTATCCATTCATTTTGATGGATGATATGTACTTTAACGCCCACCGATAACGGGGAGATGCCATCGAAAGATTTTCCATCAGTATGATTGAGCATGTGCCTGGAGGAGATTCTTAGTTCTGCCTCGTTGCTGATGCCCGTTCTGAAAAGAGCAACCGGTATGTTATACAGATTTCCGTTGTATCGTTTAAAATAATCAAAGCCAACTTCAAACTGATACATTCCGGGAGCAACTGTAAAAGGTGACTCGGCTATACCGGGGCGGTCAACGGTGAGTTCGTTGAGTTCTGATTGAGTAACAGCATGAGTGAAAGTACTTAAGTAAATCAATATGATTGCTATTGATTTACCCTTCATAATCCTCAAAATTGTGTTTATCAATACTTTCTCTTTTTACGATTGCAGTTTTGCGATAGCCCCATTCAAATACAAGTGGAAAAATCAATAAGGTAAGAACGGTAGCACTTATGAGTCCTCCAATTACTACAATTGCCAATGGCTTTTGTGTTTCTGAACCAATGCCTGTTGAGATGGCTGCAGGCACTAATCCAATGGCAGCCATGATTGCCGTCATCACTACAGGGCGTGTTCGTTCAGCTATGCCTCTTATCAAGGCAGCTTGCATGGACATTCCATTTTGTAAATTTTTCTTAAACACTGAAATTAGAATAACACCGTTTTGAATACATAATCCGAATAGCGCGATAAACCCGATACCTGCTGAGATGCTGAAGATGGTGCCCGTAATGTGTAGTGCCAAAATGCCGCCAATCATGGCAAAGGGAACATTGATCAGTACAAGGCCGGCATCCTTTACATTTCCAAAGGCCACAAAAAGTAAAAAAAAGATAAGGACTAAACATACCGGAACAACTTCTGTCAATCTATCTTGTGCTCTTACCTGATTTTCAAATTCCCCACTCCAAGCAACACTATAACCTCTTGGAATAGATACCTGAGCATCCACTTTTTCCTGTGCTTCGGCAATGGTGCTTCCAAGATCTCTTTCGCGAATAGAGAATTTGATGGCGATGAATCGTTTATTATCATTGCGATAAATAAATGCAGGGCCTGTAACTGCCTTTATTTCTGCAATCTCTTTCAATGGAACTTTGTTGCCCTTCATGGAAGGCACTTTCAATTCCTTAATCTCACGTTCTGATTTGCGGTATGCTCCTTCATACCGCACGCGCACGTCAAATTTCTTTTCTTGTTCAAAAAACTGAGTTGCTGTTTTACCGCCTATTGCCATTTCAATAACGGTCTCAGCATCTGCAATGGTTATTCCATAGGCCGCCATTTTTCGCTGGTTTAGAATAATATTGAGTTCAGGCTGTCCGATATTTCGAAGGATACCTAAATCTTTTACACCGCGCACGGTTTTTAAAATTGTGGCGATTGAATCAGCCTTCGAATTAAGGATTTCCAGATTATCACCAAATATTTTTACCGCCAGTGAAGCATTGATTCCGGCAACTGCCTCGGCAACGTTATCGATAATGGGCTGTGAATAGTTGTACACAATACCGGGATATTGCTTCAGTTTTTTATCCATCTCTTCTACTAACTCATCGGTAGAGAGATTTCTGGTCCAGTTTTTCTTGGGCTTCAGATTAACCTGGCATTGTACATAGAAGAACCCGGATGGATCGGTTCCATCATTTGACCGGCCAATCTGTGAGAGAACCGACTCCACTTCATCAAACTCATTTAATTCTTCCCGAAATATTTTAACAAATTTTACAGTCTCATTAATAGAACTACTCATGGGTAATTTGGCTTCTACCCAAAGTGCTCCTTCGTTGAGCGTAGGCAAAAATTCGGAACCTAAGAACTTGAACGAAAATGTGCTGGCTGCAATGATAAGCATGGCTGCCCAAAAGCTTTTGTTTTTATGCTGGAAAGTGAAAGTGAACCCGTTGGAAACAATTTTATTAAAGAAATTAACAATTGGATTATGCTTTTCCTTAACGTCTTTGTCAAATAAGATATTGGCAAGAACAGGTACGAGCGTTAGCGTGAAAAGTAATGCTCCTAATAAAGCAAAGCACAATGTGTAGGCAAGTGGCGAGAATAGTTTCCCCTCTACCTTTTCAAATGAAAAAATAGGAACAAGGCTTGTAATGATGATGAGCTTAGAGAAGAAGATGGCCTTTCCTAATTCAGAGCCTGCCTTTTTTACAAGACCAAGTTTGGAAAGACTGTTGTACTGAGTCATGCCGATCTCTTGCGCCCGTGTTGCCAGTAGCACAAAGAGACCTTCCACCATTACCACCGCCCCATCAATGATGATTCCAAAATCAATCGCCCCCATCGAAAGTAAATTGGCAGACATGCCCTTCATCTTTAAACACATAAAGGCAAAAAGCAATGACAAGGGAATGATAATAGATACGATCACGGTGCTTCGCCAATCCAACATGAAGATGAAGACCACAATGGTTACTAAAAGAATACCTTCAACAAGATTGCTGAGAACGGTTTCACGGCAATAGTCCATCAGCTTATCACGATCATAGAACGTGACCATTTTAATATCGGAAGGAAGAACCTTTTCATTAACCTCCGCAATCTTTGCTTTTACCCTCGAAAGTACAGCAGCGGGGTTCTCACCTTTTCGCATCACAATGATGCCTTCCACCACATCATCATTTTCATCTAATCCTACCTGCCCTACTTTCGGAATGGTGCCTATTTTAACAGTAGCAACATTCTTCACTAGAATCGGCACATCATGGATGGCCTCTATTAAAATATTCTCAATATCTTCTATACTTTGAAGTAAGCCAATGCCGCGCACTACAAATGCCTGACCATTCTTTTCTATGACATCGCCACCAACATTAATGTTACTTTTAGTAATAGCTTCATATACTTCCAAGGGTGTAATGTCATATTTAGAAAGGAGCAATGGATTAACATTTACTTCAAACACTTTACGTGCGCCTCCGAAAGAAACGATATCGGCAACACCGGGCACGGCTCTCAGTTGACGATCAATAACCCAATCCTGCCAGGCAAGTAACTCGCTGGTATTACGATCGCTCTTTAGCGTGTAGCGAAATATTTCACCGGTTGGACCATACGGTGGCTGAACATCAGGCTCAACACCTAATGGCAAATTCACGTTCCTTAATAAATTATTGACTTGCTGTCGTGCAAAAAAATCTTCTACATCATCTTCGAATATAATCTTTATGACAGAGAGGCCGAACATTGAAATGGAACGCACACTTGTTTTCTTTTGTACGCTATTCATCGCCACTTCAATGGGGATGCTGATGAAGCGTTCTACTTCTTCTGCACTACGGCCATTCCATTGTGTCACTACAATAATTTGTGTGTTGGTTACATCCGGAAACGCTTCAAGTGGCGTTTTTACATAGCTCCAAATTCCGGCAATAATAAGGATGGCTGTTGAGAAGAAAACAAAGAATTGGTTCTTCAGTGAAAAGGAAATAATTTTTTTAACAAATTTGTCCATAATCAAAAATTATTCAATGTTTTGCTTTAATCATTAAGGGCATCATAAACCAACAACTGGTACTTGGTCATAACCTTTTCGCCTTCTTTCAACCCACTTTCTATATAGGCAATTTTACCATTGTCTTTATAAACTGTTACCTCACGAGTCTCAATATTATCATCAGCAATATAGATCATAACGAAATATCGACTCTTATCAAAAATTAATGCGCAGGAAGGTATAGCCGGTTTTTTAAAGGGTTCCGTATAATTCACTTTTACATTGGCGAACATTTCGGGCTTCAATTCGAAATCGGCATTCTTTAAGGTGACGCGTGCCCTCACTACTTTGGTCTCTGCGTCCATCAAACTAAATATCTTATCAATCTTTCCATGAAACACCTTGTCAGGGTATGCAATCGTTGTTACCACTGTCTCATACCCTTCCTTTATCTTGGTGATGTCTGATTCATAAATATTTGCCATCACCCACACATCATCAAGGTCACCAACAATAAATACAGGGCTGATGTCTTCTGTGCGCAGCTCCATGTTTAACGCAATGTTTTTCTGGATAATAACGCCTGATACCGGAGACTTTATTGGATAGACCGAACCAGAGGCTGCTCCGTACATGTCTAGCACTGCCTCAATACGAGCCAACTCACCCTTTGCGTTTTCCAGATCTTTATATGCATTAATCAATTCAACTTCAGAAATGCTGCCGCTTTTGTGAAGTTCTGCAGCAATCTGAGAGTTTTTATCAGCCACTCTTACCTGAGAACTTGCTGCCACTCCTTCCCTTGTGAATCCCGCTATTTCCGGACTTCTGATAACCGCCATTACCTGACCCCGCTTTACATTATCTCCCAATTCTACATTGAGATCGCGCACAAAACCACCGGCCAATGGAAATACCCGAGCCACTTTGTCTTCGTTAAAAGTAATCTTCCCAGTAAGCAGCAATTCTGATTCAACCGTTTTAAGTGTAACTTCCGCTAACTCTTTTCCCTTGGAGAGAGTTTCGGTGAGTTTAAATTTTGACTCCAGTGCTTTATCTGGTTCGTGGCTGCACGATAAGGTAAGTATCACCGGCAGAAGGAATAGCGTGTTGAGTTTCATAAAGATGATTGGTGATTTTATTTTAATATTTACTTAAGACACGAAATCTATTAATCCATTTGTGCTCTCTCCAGAATAAGAGATCAGGCTATGGTCTTTAATCGGAAATATTTTTTTGTCCATCCATCTAAAAAAGCCAGGCAACTCTAAATCCAAAGGTTTTCAATCTACCATCGCCTGGGTCATTGATATAAATATTTTTCGTTCCATTCGTATATACAAAATGTACTTGAAGTACGCAAGATTCTCCTGCATTGATATCTGTTCCAAAAGACAACTGATAAGCAAGATCCTTTTTAATGTAATTTTCGGACTCAACAGTAATTATATGAAACCCATCTTCAGGGCTTAAGAAAATGTTATTTACCCAATTCACTTTTACAAAAACCAACCCGGCGGCTGCACTTAACCTTACACCTTTGATAACATCTTTGGGTGTTCTTAATAGCAGAGTAACGGGTACTTCAAATGTATTGAAGCGCAATCTTTCACGATAGGTTGAATCGCGATCGTATGGGGTGTCCCATGGACGAGTAAAAGGTGTTCCATAATTATCCTTATTGATAATTCCTGCACCACGCTGTTGAACGCCAACCCCCGCACCTATTCCAACAAATGATAGAGGATAGTACTCCGCACGGATATTAAATCCTATACTGGGTTTTGTAAAATAAGTCTTTGGAAGATTGCTCCCTTTAATAGTGCCCCAATATTGATTCCAGCTAAGACCGAATCTGAATTTTTTGATATACACATTTTTAACATCGGCTTCGGCCAATATTTTTTCTTTTGTTAATATTTCCTGCTTCTCCTGGGCGAGAACTTCCATTGATAGAAGTGATAGCGAGAAGAACATTAGGTAACTAATCTTTTTCATATTACGATACTTTATCTTCTTAATTTCTTCTACTCTTTTATAACCATTTTACATTTCATAGTCTTCAAAATC
>JAYVAI010000569.1:0-2439 GCA_043751075.1 Cyclobacteriaceae bacterium
TACTTTGTCATGTTACTTCCAATTAGTGAAAATGCCATCGCGGGCGAGGGTGCTCGAACTTTATCACTATTGAAAATATTCTACTCGACCCGCGATCCCAATAAAGATTGGCGCAAACCTTAACGGGATTCCGGGTCTCGTTTGCTTATGAACCAATTAAAAAAAATTCTCCCCTCGCCCGGAATGACACTTTAATGGAAATGTAATCGCTTCGCTAAGGCGAGAAAGAGAGCGGTGACTTTCGTTCAGGCCTTTGATTACCCGTTTTGATCTTGTCATAAATTTAGAACTTGACAAAGTAGGATTAACGAACTTAGATGGCAATACCACTTGGATTATTGGCCACAAAAAAAACCCTCCTCAACCGAAGCCAAGGAGGGAAAAATAAAAAAAACTTTATGAATGACTTACGCCATCGCGTTCACACGCTTGGCAAGTTTTGATTTCTGGTTGGCGGCCTTCTTCCAATGGATCACATTGTTTTTGCCCAGCTTATCGATCATGGAGCTCACCTCTTTCAACAAAGCCTGGGCTTCATCCTTCTTGGTGGTGGCTTCCAATTTCTTGATTTGAGTGCGGGTGGTTTTGGCCTGATAGCGGTTTCTTACGCGCTTTGTTTCGTTGGCCCTGATTCTTTTCTCTGCTGATTTGTGATTTGCCATAATGTTTTTTTCAATCGGACTGCAAAAATAAGAGCAATAACCGGAATTGCAAAGGTGGTGGGTAAATTGACTTTGAATATCTTTATGGATAATGAAGAAAAAATCCTATTTGTGGCTGATAATCCTGTTTTCAGTATGTGAGATGTGCTTTCTTTGGGGATTCTTTGCCCACAAGAAGATCAATCAACTGGCGGTTTTCACCCTGCCATCGGCCATGTCGGTATTTTATAAGAAGAATATTGAGTACCTGACCGAGGCTGCCGTGAACCCCGACCGCAGGAGGTATGCCGTGGCCGATGAAGCGCCCCGCCACTATATAGACCTGGATGAGTATGGCGACAGTGCCTTGTATAAGTTGCCCCGATATTGGAGCGAGGCCGTAAAAAAATTTGGGCAAGATTCGCTCCAGGCGCATGGCATTGTGCCCTGGCATATCTATCGGGTTTACAACCAACTTAAAGATGCATTCTTTATAAAAGACCCGGACAATATTTTGCGCACATCGGCAGAACTTGGCCACTACATTGCCGATGCCCACGTGCCCCTTCACACCACGAAAAATTATGACGGCCAACTGACCGACCAAATTGGCATTCATGGGTTTTGGGAGTCGCGGTTGCCCGAATTGTATTTTGTTGAGTATGATTTTTTTGTGGGCAAGGCAACTCACATTTCAAACGTGCAGTTGGCTGCCTGGCAGGTGGTGATAAATGCAAACAGGGCTGTTGATTCGGTGCTGCGGTTTGAAAAACTTCTTTTTGAAGAAATCGGAAACGGCAAATTTAATTTTGAATCGAAAGGGAAGCAAACCGTAAAAGTTGTTTCAGAGGAATATGCAAAGCGATACCATCAGATGCTTGCCGGAATGGTGGAGCGGCAGTTTCGCGCCAGCGTGAAAATGACGGGCGATATTTGGTTCACGGCCTGGGTGGATGCCGGCCAGCCCGACTTAAAAGCACTGATCGATTATAAACCTTCGGAAGCCGAATTGGCAAACAGAAAAAAGGAATTGTTACTTTGGAAGGAGAGAAAAATAAAATCGCACGAGCATGAGACCACCGAAAATTGATTTTTTAAGAAGTGTCTTTTTAGCTCTTGGCTTAGCGCTGGCATCATGCACTACGCAGAAGCCTGCCGAGGTTGAAAGTAAAAGTGAAATCAGTGATGATTCGCTTTTCACATTGGTTCAATACAAAACGTTTCAATATTTCTGGGATGGTGCCGAGCCTGTGTCGGGTGCGGCACGCGAGCGCTTTCATGTGGACAATGTATATCCCGACAACGACAAAAACATTGTAACCTCCGGGGGCACGGGCTTTGGCGTGATGTCTATTTTGGTTGGTATTGAAAGAAAGTTTGTGAGCCGAACAGAAGGTGTGGCCCGGCTCGATAAAATTTTAAGTTTCCTTGAAACAGCCGACCGCTTTCATGGTGTGTGGCCTCATTGGATGAATGGAGAAACCGGAAAAGTAAAACCGTTCAGCCAAAATGATAACGGTGGCGATTTGGTGGAGACGGCTTACCTCGTGCAGGGCCTTCTTTGTGTGCGCCAATATTTTAATGATGGCAACGAAGACGAAAAATTGCTTGCCGCCAAAGCAGACAAATTATGGAAAGGTGTGGAGTGGGATTGGTATCGCAATGGGGGCAAGAATGTTTTGTACTGGCATTGGTCGCCTGACAAAAAATGGACAATGAATTTTCCGTTAGAGGGCTACAACGAATGTTTGGTCACATACGTGCTGGCGGCTGCATCGCCCACACATGGTATTCCTGC
>JAYVAI010000570.1:0-6292 GCA_043751075.1 Cyclobacteriaceae bacterium
CCATCCGGCCCGAAAATAAAACTGTGCATGCCATGGTCGTGCTGAACACCCTGCACCCCTTTGAACAGGATTTCTTTTTTATCCGGCACATCGTCTCCATTTTCATCGGTGAACACAAACACGTTGGGACTGCAGGACACAATCACTTTATTTCCGAGCAATGAAATCCCCAGTGCAGCATTTACATCGGTGCCCTGATAGAATACTTTACTTTTATCGGCTTTGCCATCGCCATCGGTATCTTCCATGATCACAATGCGATCGCCCTCTTTTTTTTCAGGATTTTTTGGGTTCAGTTGATTGCGGTAGTTATACGCTTCGCACACCCAAATCCTGCCGCGTGTGTCGATGGCAAGGTTGGTAGGATTGGTAAACATGGGTTCTGATGCAAACAAGGTGACCTCAAGTCCTTCATACACTTTTAAGTCGGCCAATGAAGTTTCTGCAGCGTGTTCATCAGGGGTTTTAGTAGTGCATGCCCCCAGCGTTGCAAGGCAGCCAATAATGATGAGGGTATTGAATTTGAAAATCCGCATAACGAAACTTTCAAAATAAGTTTTACAATTTTGCGGCATGGCCCCGAAACTTCGGGGCCACCGGGCTATCCGCTCCAAGTCCGTCCACCCACACAACCCACGCGCTTCGGGCTTTCCGCTTCTATCCCCTTGCCGAGCTAACCCAACATGGGAAGTGTACAATTTATTTTGAAAGTTTTCCATAGGGTGTTGCTTAAATTAGGCGAGAAAGATAGAAGGTTTTTTTTAAACCTACTTTGTCAAGTTATTGGCGTGATGAATCAATTGAGATACAAATGCTCCCGAAATTGAAAGCCCTGAAAGGGCGGTGATAATTAACGCAGGGTGAAGCCCTGCGTTTGCTGAATGCTAATCAAGCCATAAGCCCTGAAAGGGCGTGATCTACTCTGATTGATTCCGCCCTTTCAGGGCTTGATACATATCTTCACTTTAAAAACGCAGGGCTTCACTCTGCGTTACTTGATAGCGCCCTTTCAGGGCTTGTGGTATTCTTGAGGCGCATAGCTCTTATTTCGATAATGTTAATACGCAAATATAGAACATGACAAAGTAGGATTAATCACTGTTAGTCCTATTAATGCTATGCTTGATCTGGAAAACTGGTTCAACGTATCGTTTGCCTAAGCCCAAAGGGGCTTGAATATGAATAACCTCCGGTGAAACCGGGGGTTGTGAATCGAGAGAGTAACAACCCTGTAAGGGTTGAACATATTTGTTTATGGTTTGAAATTCAACCCTTGCAGGGTTGCCCTATTTGATCTTTATCTTCCCCCAATTTCATTGGGGGTTAATCAGATTCAAGTCCTTTCGGACTTGTTGCCCAAAGTAAAAAATGTTGACAGTGCAATCGCCACCTTACAACCTCATCCTATAAAAAGTATTGCACCCAAAGTGTCCCGTGTTGCCAAGCGATTTAGGTATTTTTTCAAATCCATTTTGCTCGTACAACTTCATCGCATTCTTCATGGTTGTAAATGTTTCGAGGTAGCAGAATTCAAAATTCCTTTCCTTGGCGGCTTTCAGGCATAGCGACAAAATTTTCTGGCCCAATCCTTTGCCCCGTCCGGCTGCGAGAAAATACATCTTCTTCAATTCGCAGGTGTTGGCATCACCACCCTGAAGTGGAGCCACTCCTCCACCGCCAATTATTTCTCCATCCGCTTCGCATACAAAATAGGCCCAACGTGGTTGCGTATAATTCTCATACATGTTGTCCACTTCCTTGTCGTGTATGGCAAAGCCTTCTCCGTTGGCTCCAAACTCGGTCATTACTGAGCGGATGATGTTTGCTACAAACTTATTGTCCTCCTTTTTTATTGGCCGTATGGTGTTCATCTGAAGTAAATATAAATTCCCTGCCGGTTGTGTCAAACAAACTATTGATCTTTTTGTAAAAATTGTAAATTACCTCTTGAAGTGAGGGTAACTCTTAAACAACACGCTTTGAAAAAACTTTTTCCATTTTTCGTTTCGATCGCACTGATTTCGTTGGTGATATCCTGCGATTTTTGGACTGATCAAAAAATTGATTACAGCACGCAGGTAAAACCGATCTTCAACAAGAAGTGCATTGCCTGCCATGGTGGAGTAAAACAAAAAGCGGGGTTTAGTTTGCTGTTCCGCGAAGAAGCCCTCGGAAATACTGAATCGGGAAAGCCCGCCATCATTCCAGGCAACCCAGCAGAGAGTGAACTGATAAGAAGGATATCGTTGAGCGACCCCGAAGAAAGAATGCCTTATAGGCATGAGCCACTTTCAAAGGAGGAGATCAACATCTTAACACAATGGATAGAAGAAGGTGCCGCGTGGGGAGAGCATTGGGCATTTGTTTCTGTAAAAAAAGAGGAAGTGCCCGACATCAGCAGCCCGTGGATAAAAAACGGAATCGATCCCTTCATCCTTGAGAAACTCCATGAGGAAAAATTAAATCCATCCGCCCAAGCGGACAAGCCAACCTTGTTGCGAAGAGCAAGCCTCGACCTCACCGGCTTGCCTCCGGAAGAAACCACAGCAAAAAAATTTTTTGCTGATGATTCCGAAAAGGCTTACGAAAACTTAGTGGACAATTTACTGGCATCGCCACGCTATGGAGAGCGGTGGGCCGTCTTGTGGATGGACCTTGCGCGCTATGCCGACACGCGTGGCTATGAAGCAGACCGCAGCCGCACCATTTGGAAATACCGCGACTGGGTGATCAACGCCTTCAATGACGACAAACCTTACAATGATTTTTTGATCGAGCAAATGGCCGGTGACCTGATGCCAAATGCTGATGACTCCAAGTATATTGCCACGGCCTTTCATCGCAACACCATGACCAACGATGAAGGTGGCACCGAGAACGAAGAGTTCAGGACTGCCGCTGTTCTGGATCGGGTGAACACAACGTGGAGCGCGCTCATGGGCACTACCTTCAACTGCGTGCAGTGCCACAGCCATCCATACGATCCTTTCAAACATGATGAGTATTATAAGTTCATGGCATTTTTTAACAACAGCCGCGATGAAGACACGCAGGAAGAATATCCGCTGCTGCGCCAATATAAAGGCAAGGACAGCATCAAATTGATGCACCTGAAAGAGTGGCTTGCAAAAAATGTTTCCACCGAAAAGAGCCACGAGTACTTTACTTTTTTGAAAACCTGGCAGCCCACTATAAATTCCTTACAGTGCGATGAATTTGTAAACGCAGCGTTGATCAGCAGTTGGTATGCGGGGTTGAGGAACAACGGCACATGCCGGTTGCCAAATGTTGAACTCGAAAACAAAACCCATCTCATGTTCCGCTACACATCGCGATACACCGATGGCACCTGGTCCATTTATTTGGACAGCCTGAATGGAAAATTGTTGAAGACCGTGCCGCTCACAAACACAAAAGACAAATGGCAAACGGTAACCGTGGAAATCCCAACCTCTTCGGGCAGGCACAACCTGTATTTTAAATACCATAGCCCTGCCATAAAAACGCCTGACCAAACCGGAGTGATGTTCGAGTGGTTTCAGTTTGGCCTGGGTTTTCCGGGAAAAGAAAAACCAGGTTTTGATTTAGCCAAAAATAATTTCAATGAATTGATGAAGGCAGACGTGGAAACCACGCCCATCCTGGTTGAAAACAACAAAGAATTATTTCGCCCCACGCATGTTTTTGAGCGCGGCAACTGGTTGGTGAAAGGCTATGAAGTGAGCCCTGATGTGCCACACATTTTTAATGCGATGGATGCCGCGCTTCCCAAAAACAGGTTGGGCCTTGCCCTGTGGATGACCGATAAAAAAAATCCGTTGGTATCACGAACGATGGTGAACCGCCTATGGGAACAGTTGTTTGGTGCAGGGTTGGTGGAAACACTGGAGGATTTCGGAACGCAAGGAATTGCGCCTACACATAAGGAATTGCTCGATCACTTATCGTGGAGGTTTATGAATGAAATGAATTGGAGCGTGAAAAAGATGTTGAAAGAAATGGTAATGTCGGCAGCTTACAGGCAAGATTCGAAGACCAACGAGGAGTTTTTGAAAAAAGACCCGTTGAACAAATATTATGCACGAGGACCGCGCGTTCGATTGTCGGCAGAACAATTGAGAGACCAGGCGCTGGCGGTGAGCAACTTGCTGAGCGATAAAATGTACGGCAAAAGTGTGATGCCCTTTCAGCCGGAGGGAATATGGCGCTCACCGTACAATGGCGACAAGTGGGTGATGAGCGACAAAGAAGATCAACACCGCAGGGCATTATATACCTATTGGAAACGCACCGCCCCCTATCCATCCATGATCACCTTTGATGGCGGGGCGCGCGAAGTGTGCGTAACGCGAAGGATACGCACCAACACTCCGCTGCAAGCATTGACCGCTCTCAACGACTCTGCCTATTTTGTGATGGCGCGAAACTTTGCGTTCAAAATGCAGGCGTTGGATGCGAACGATTTTAAAAAGCAGATAAGCAAAGGATATGAGTCGATGTTTTTCAAACCCATATCCGAAAAAAGATTGCTGGCACTTGCTGAACTATATACTATGGCCGTTGGCAATTTTACCAAAAACGAAAAGGCCGCAAGTGAAATGATCGGGGCTACTGGCAAACCCACCAAACCCGAAACGGCCGCGCTGGTTGTGGTAGCCAACGCGATGTTGAACTTGGATGAGTGGGTGAATAAAAATTGAGGAAAGATTATTCTTCAACATTCCGACTTCGTTGTTCGCCTTTGTTGGTGTTCTTCTCCAACAAACGTGTTGACTGAACATGAAATGATGACATGGTAAACTGGAAGTTTTAGAACTGTCAAGGTTGGGCGTTCCGTGTACATGTTGGTGAAGAACACCAACATTGGCAAAGCCTGCCGGACAGGCAGGGTTGAATATCTGATTTGACGCTCATTCAACCCCTTCAGGGTTGCGGGGCCATAAATCCCATTAGCCTCCGGTTTCACCGGAGGCTATTCATATTCAAGCCCCTTCAGGCTTAACTAAACGACATTGAATGATGAATGCTAAATACCGAATGTTGAAGTAGGGTCAGTTTTGCTGATTGGCTTTGAAATAATCGCACACGTTGTTCATTACACACTCAGGGCACTTAGGATTTGTTGGCCGGCAAATTTCCCTGCCCAGAAATGAAATGGCCATGCCTGCCTGCCCCCAATCTTCGGGGTCGAGCAATTCCATCATTTGCTTCTCAATTTTTTTTGGATCCGTGCCCTGGGCAATGCCAAGCCGTGGGGCCACACGCACCACGTGAAGATCAACAATAATGCCTTCTGCCTTCACGCCTGTTTCGCGCATGATAACGTTGGCCGATTTCCTTCCAATGCCGGGCAGTTCGGTCAACGACTCCATGGTGGTGGGAATGTTTTTGTCTTCTTTGATTTGGGCCGACAATTCCAACAGCCACTTCGTCTTGTTCCCAAAATTCCGAACCTTGCTGATAAAAGGATATAACGCTTCGGCCTCGGCACGCGACAGGGCCTTCATGTCCGGGTAGGCTTTGAAAAAATCGGGGGCAAGTTTATTTATGTTCCGATCCGAGTCTTGTGCCGACAGCACAACCATCACCAGAAGCTCATACGTATTGTTATAATCCAATGGATGCTTCTTGCCTTTGTATTTTTTTATCAACGGCTGGATTTCCTTTTGCCAATTATGCGTAGCCATGCGTGTTAAAATTTTGTGTTGATAAAAATACGGATTAAAACGAAATGGTTGAATGCCTCTCGTTTGAGTTGTGTTTGAGTTGGTCTCCTGACCAACACTTTCTCAGCCATCAATCTTTGACCTATCCCCTTGATGTCATGCGGTTTCAAAAATTGTTGGCAGGGGATTGTTGATCGGGAGACCAACAATAACTAAGGTGATTTATTTGCGATGTACTCCGGCCAGGGATAGTAGTGGAAAGCTCCGCCTTGCGAGAGCCCTCGTTTAATCGGGGCCCGAAGCGCGGTGGGATTTCGTGCGTGGCCGGACCTGCCTACCGGACAGGCAGGCTTGGAACGAATAGCCCGGCCCCGTTTCGGGGGGCCGCCCAAGATTTTTTTCAAGCCCCAAGTGTACAAATCATTCTGAGAGTTTTACCAAGAGGTCATCTTCTACTCTCCCCTTCCTTCTTTATCACCAATTGATTTAACAGATACATCATGCCGATGGTAATGATCATGGCGCCTACCACCACGTAGCCCAGCAAGGGGTACCGCTCCAGTTTGCCGCTTTCGGTTTGCACAACAATAAGTCCGGCTGTTGCGGCAGCCACACCTCCCGAAATT
>JAYVAI010000571.1:0-6275 GCA_043751075.1 Cyclobacteriaceae bacterium
TCCGCTCAACGAAACATTCAGCACGCTGTTCCCTGCGCTAATCATGGGCAACACGGTGGTGTTCAAACCAGCCAAGTACGGGGTGCTGTTGATCCGTCCGTTGCTCGAAGCCTTTCAAGAGAGTTTTCCTGCCGGAGTGATCAATGTTATTTATGGCCGTGGCCGCGAAACCGTGGGCGCGCTGATGGAAACCGGAAAAGTGGATGTGTTTGCTTTTATTGGAACGAACAAAGGAGCAAACGAATTAAAAAAACTTCATCCGAAGCCCCATCGGCTCAAAGCCATATTAGGGTTGGATGCAAAAAACCCTGCGATTGTTTTGCCCGATGCCGATATTGATAACGCAGTAAGTGAATGTGTGCTGGGTTCCTTGTCGTTTAACGGGCAGCGCTGCACGGCTCTTAAAATTTTATTCGTTCATAAAAGTATTGTGGACGAGTTCATCAAAAAATTATCGGCAGAAATCGCCAAGCTGAAATGCGGCATGCCGTGGGAAGCGGGCGTATCGCTCACACCCTTGCCAGAGCCTGGCAAAACCAATTACCTAACCGGGCTGTTGGAAGACGCAAAGCAACATGGAGCAAAAATTATGAATGATGGAGGAGGCGAGACCCATCGCACATTTTTTTATCCGGCCGTGCTATATCCGGTAAACAATAAAATGAAAATCTATTCGGAAGAGCAGTTTGGTCCGGTGGTGCCTATCGTTCCATTCGAAATTGAAGAAGAGGCTATTGACTATGTGGTGAACTCCAACTTTGGCCAACAGGTGAGTATTTTTGGGCGCGATTCCAAAGCGGTGGCACGGTTGATTGATTCTTTTTCTAGCCAGGTGGGCCGCATCAATTTAAACTCCCAATGTCAACGCGGCCCCGACAATTTCCCGTTCAACGGAAGAAAGGATTCTGCTGAAGGAACCCTGTCGGTGGCCGATGCCTTGCGTGTGTTTTCAATCCGCACATTAGTGGCCACCAAAAGCACTGAGCCTAACAAAAAAATAATAAGCGATATTATCCGAAACCGTGAATCATCCTTTTTGAGTACGGATTATATTTTTTAATGTAGTGCTATAATCAGGAGCGCAATCGGATGGAGTTACTGTGTATTACGTAGGTCAGGCAACATAAAATAGATAAATACCATTTGAGTTCTATTTTAAAAATGTATTCTAAGTAATGACCGAAGTAGTAAAACACATAAAAATTACCGTGTCCGGAAAAGTGCAAGGTGTTTTTTACCGGGCTTTTGTAAAAGGAAAAGCGGAAGAGTTGAGTGTTAAAGGTTTTGTGCGCAACGAGCCCAATGGCGATGTGTATATTGAAGCCGAAGCCCAAGAGGATGTATTGTATAAATTTATCAAGGGGTGCAACCAAGGGCCTCCGCAAGCGGATGTAGATAAGATTGATGCTACGCCAGGAGAAGTAGTTGGGTTTACCGGGTTTGAGATAAAGAGGTAAGACGGCCTTACATTTTTTGGGGAAATCATACAGAATGGACGACAGGCTATTTGGTCACACACCCCAATAGCTATCGTACCAACTCATATCACTTCAGTTTTCACAATTTTTTTTAAATGAAAAGGACCCATGTAATATTTTTTACAAAATAGGTTTGTTTTAATGGGGGGGGGGGCGATTATATTTGGTTGACAAGTCATTTATAATGTTCAACTCTAAACAAAACAATATGAAACTAAAACTTAGCCCCCGGTTAGCTTGGCAATTGCCATTGCTTCTCATTTTCCTCGTCTGCTGTACAGAACTTGAATTAAAGGAACAGGATCAACAGACTGTGCAAGATCTTAATTTAAGCTCAAGAGCTCATCTCTCAAAGGAATTATTGGATAGCACGTTAAGAGCTGAAAAATTTCCAAAAGGCAATAATGGACAAGGACCTGATGGCCCAAACAATGGTAACAATGGTGGTAGTCAAGAATCAATCACTGCAGCTGCAGCCACCTTGGTTAACTATGCACCTCAGGCTGCAGTTAGTGCTGAATCCACCTTCCCGGGATATTCAGTTCTTAAAATTAAAGATGGCAGCCGCAATACGACCGTTGGACCATCCTATAGTTGGGCTAATAATCACCCGGCAGGTGGCACATTGCCCGAAAGTGTATTTCTAAAATTTGGGACTTTAAAGAATATTGAGCGCATTGACATTTACACAAGCTCAGGGTATGCCCTGCAAAACTATACCATTCAATTTAGAACAACACCAACTGCCTCATGGATAACCCTGGTGACCGTTGTCGGAAATACCTTGGTATCCCGATCACATACCTTTGCCCCCGTTAACTTGTTGGAGGTACAAATAATTTGTCAAAGGGGGCCAGCAAGCCAAACTGTTTACGGCAGACTTAACGAGGTTGAGCTTTATGGTCAACCAGAGCCATACGCACCGCCTATCGGAGTAGAGAATGGAATGTTGGTATTTAATACGTTGGATGATGTAGATCAGGCCATTTCATATTTGGAATATAAATACGATCAATATACTGACGCTTTTGTCTCCCAATATCCCGGTAAAACAATTAATGAATTAAATGATATTGAAGGTTTAGTCAATTTTAATGACGAACAACCCTTTATTGATTTTGAAAATCAGTACGGCATAGTTTCGTTAAGATCACAACTCACCTCAGCCGAAGATTATTGGATGGAGACAACCGGAGGCGATGAAACCATATCGCCTGACCCTGACGAGACTTACATGGATGAAGTTGAGATCAGAACAATTGTAAATTCTTACGGAGAAGTGAAAGTTGGATCAACTTATTATGTTTTTAATAGCGATGGATCTTATTACGAATATGTTGACACTGGTGGAGGTGGAGGTGGAGGTGGAGGATGCTCCACCCGAGAATGTATTTTGAAAGTTCTTCGCGACCGGGCATCAGGGCAAGCTCTACCAGCAAATGTAAGGCATATAAATTCAGTGATGCTTATTTTACCAGAATGTAGATATTTAGCAAAGGACAAAGGCAAGCCAGATAATGGTACATGGAGAATGAAATGGAAAGTAAAAATATCTACTGGTGAATATAGATTATGGGGACATGGAGCCAAGGCAATTACAAAGTCATGGAAGAAAGTGGATGGGAAATGGAAAAGACGCACTGCAAATATTAGCGCAATTGTTTTTGGTGATATTGTGAGTTGGGCTGATTGCTCCGCTCAGGCCGCCATAGACAAGGACAGTGGAGTAAAAAAGAAAAGAAGGATTCAGGCGAAAGTATCATTTTATAATTCAAAAGCTAAAAGTGGACAAATTAAGTCATACCATTCCCATGACGGATATGGTAACATAGCTGCTGCAATTACTTGGTAATTTTCTTCGGGCAATTTATTTTAATGCGTCATCACTATAATTTACGTGATGACGCATTAAAATTTTCTGATTCATCAACAATTGATTTAACCATTATGGCAAGGTTTTACTTTACAGTTACTTTACAGTTGATTTTGTTATTTCAATTAGCTGCATGGGGCCAATTGCATACCTATTTAGGGTTTCAAATTGCAGTTAATAAAGACCAAAGTCGTGTTCAGGGTGATACCGGCTCCTACCTAAATTCTAATTTTTCCCTACTTCCAAATAGCGGTCTTTGGGGAATAATTTTAAGGAGAGATATTCATTCAAAATTATTTGTTCAAACTGGCATTACTAGCAAAGAGTTTATTCAAAGCATTAGTTTTAAACAAGCTAATTATTTTCAAACTTATTCATTTTATTACTTGCAGGTACCGCTTGGTGTTGGCTATAAACTTAGGTTAAATAACAGATTATCCTTGGTGCCGCAACCCGGAATTACAATAGGGATCAATATCACTCCTTATACTAACAAAAGTGGTGGAGCAACAAATACTGTTAATGGTTCAAAAATAAATTTCTATGAAAGGAACATCCACCCTGCCCGGTTTTTCATTTTGGTTAATCCCTCGCTGGCCTTAGAAATAAAATTTTTTGATTCCCTGCTTCTTTCCGTTTTTGTCGGGCGAAGTTGGGGGTTAACTAAGGTGAGCCAGTTGGATATTGATTATACCATTGATAATTCACCCACCTATAGCGGATCGGTTGTAAATAATGGGAGTTTCTTTTATAAGGGTGCAAGCTTAAAATATCCTATTAGTAAATTTTGGAAAAAGCATGAATGAATCTCTCCATGAAGATTATTGTCAACTCGATATTGTTTTTACTTTTATCAGTCACTTGCCTCCCGGTGCTAGGTCAAACCTATTTCGGCATTTCAGCCACACTGGGGAATCGATTGAGTTTTAGCCCTCCATCTATTGGTTTAAGACGTCCACTTTCGTTGTCGGGAAATATTACCGTAAGAGTACAGGAAAAAACAAGAAACAATTGGATTGCGCAATATGGGGCGGACTTTGGTGTGTTGGGTTATAATCTTAAAACGGTTTACATTGATACCATACGGACCGACACCATGCCTCCCGATTTTGAGTTGGAATATTCTACCGTGTATGGTAATCTTCATTTATTGGTCGGCAAAGTATTCATCATTGGGGAGCAAGAGTTATTGGCAGGGGTTGGTGGTGGCATTACACGGTATTACAGTTTTTTTGAAACAGTTAACAACAGCTCGTCCTTCAAGTTCCCAGATTCGCCAACGGAGTACAAACTATTTAGTTCATCCATGAACGGCCCTGTAAACAAAACTTCAGCGTATATGAAAGTTGCCGTTCAACTTCGTTTAAGTAAATTCATTTCAATTGGTTTGGAATATTCAAACCACTTTAAGCCTGTAATAAATGGAATTTATGAGTTCTACCACACTAAAACCCCGACAACGGGAAAAATCGCACTTTATCAGAAGGAATTTAGTGTTGTATTCTTAGTTAACATTTCCAAGACCCCAAAATGATTCTACCTATAACCCTTGATTAAAACTCACATCATCTATATCTATGAGCACAAATAGGTTAGCTAATCTTAGTTATATCGTGTTGATGCAACTTATATGTATGTCGCATCACTCTGTGCTTGGTCAACTAAACACGTATGTAGGCATTGAACTAGCAAGGCCAACGACCTATACAAGATCGAGGAGAACGGCAATAGTTTAATGGCCGTTCCTCTGATAAATAGAATGGGGGGCATAAACATCCGGCAAGAAATAAGCAAAAAATTCTTTTTTGAAATTGGGTTGATCAGAAAAGACTATATGCGAGGGTTTAGTTTTGTAAACATTGATGGGTACGCTTATTATCCCTCATTTAAGTCATGGTTAGTACCGGTACAACTGGGATATCGGATAGCACTGACCAAACAAATATTTATAACCACCAATGCAGGTTTTACCCTGAGCCTGAACTCCGACTATCCCAATCGGGTTATAAACGGATGGGTAAGATACACACCAAGCCATGAATACAGCTATTCAAGAAATGCCGAAGTACCACGTTCCTTTTTTTTGATGCAACCATCTATTGGCATCGAAAGAAAATTCTTTAATGTGTTGCTTCTTTCCATTTATGGAACCCGAAGTTTTGGCTTTACTGACATTAACCAGCTCGATATTAGCTATACAGTAAACAACTCAACGCCAATAAGCGGAAAGGCAATCAGCAATGGAGGGTTTTCAGGTTATGGGATAAGTTTAAAATATCCCATCAATAAACTTTTGGCAAAACACAACCCTAAAAAGGTTGAATGAAGTCGTCAGATATTCAACCCCTGCCTGTCCGGCAGGCAGGCTTACAGGGTTGCTTGCCTGATTTTACTTTTCCCCCAATTGCATTGGGGGCTATGCAAATTCAAGTCCTTCGGACTTACAGGCTTAAGGAAACGCCAATAGATCACAATGAGTCAACCTTATGTGGTAATACTGTTTTTCTCATCTTGTCTTTGTACTTTCGATGGCGTTGTCGCAATCCCGACATAAAGAGGAGCGGCACACCATAATCTTTGCTGAGTATGAAGAACGTAGTAATAATCGGTAATGGCATTTCCGGCATCACGGCTGCCCGCGAAATAAGGAAGCGCAGCAACTTCAAGATCACCGTAATTTCAAGTGAGACAACACATTTCTATTCGCGCACTGCCCTCATGTATATTTATATGGGCCACATGAAGTTTGAGCACACAAAACCCTACGAAGATTGGTTCTGGAAGAAAAATAGAATTGATTTGATCTTCGATCATGTTGAGAAAATAGAAACATCATCCAATTTGCTTTTGCTAAAATCAGGAAACAAAATTGTGTATGATCAATTGATCATCGCTTCGGGCTCACGATCAAATAAGTTTGGCTG
>JAYVAI010000572.1:0-6267 GCA_043751075.1 Cyclobacteriaceae bacterium
ATCAAATCTTTCGGTTAAACTAGGCAACGGAGTTAATCCTGAAAATCTTTCTGCTTCCATAGCATCAATTCAAGCGGCATGGAAAAAATTCTTTCCAGGAAATCCATTTGATTATTTCATTCTCGATAATTTCTATGACGCCCAATACATGAATGACAAAAATGTTGTAAATCTCTTTCATGTTTATTGCGGTTTTGCAATTTTGATTTCCTGCCTGGGCTTATTTGGATTAGCCTCCTTTACGGTGCAACAGCGAACTAAGGAAATTGGTATTAGAAAAATCCTTGGCGCATCAGTTTCAGGTATTTTAATGCTCCTATCAAAAGATTTTATAAAACTTATTCTTATTGCAGGGATTGTTTCTGGGGTTATTTCATATTCAGCACTATCGCAATGGTTGCTGGGATTTGCCTACCACATCGAAATGGGCTGGGAAGTATTTATAGTCTCTGGAGCTGCGGTAACATTCATTGCTATGTTAACCATAGGTTATAAAAGCAGGAATGCGGCAACGGCTAATCCGGTGAATAGTTTGAGGTCTGAGTAAAATCGGTGTTCTCACGTCAAAAACTCCCTCACTTTTGCATTGATGGATTTTTGAACACTTGCCCACGTTTGTTTTTTCAGGCCTATCGGGTCTTCGCTTTCTTCGGCATCCACAAAATAGGTGATGGCCTGCGGCACGGTGATGATCAAATTTTGGGTAGTGTATTTTTCCTTGTGGAACGTTATGAAATCGCGAACAGAGAAATGGTTGAGGAGTTCGGCAATGTCCCAAAAATCTTTCTTCTTGCCCCTGCCCAATATGGCTTGCACTTTCATGGCAATAATATCTTCCGTTGAAAACATCCGTATCCCTTCCAGCTTTTGTTCGGGTCTGATCAACGGGTGCGGGTGACGGACCAAATCAATCTTGACCTCGTCCACAAAACAAAAGATACCGAAGCGGGGATTGGTAGATTTATTATCAAACGAGCCTTTGAATTTTTTTTGAAGGGCATTGATGATTTCCAAATTCTCGAATGGCTTATTGGAAAAAAAATCCAAGTCAACTGATTTTCTATGTCCGTATAAAAGCGATAGGGCTGTACCACCGACTAAAGAAAATTCCTTTAGCTCAGGCATTTTCATTAATTCGTTCAGTACGGAAAAAGTGTGGGGTTCAACTGTCTTAAGGTGTAGCATCTAAAATCTGTTATGGGTCTATCAATTACGGCACTCGCCAAATACATAGTCATTTCGGGCAAGAACTTGGCTTTCAGTAAAGCTTCCCTCACTTTGTCCTCGCCATAATACCTCCGGCAGTTCCGTATATCGTCCACATCGCCCCGCTCGAACACGCGCTCGATCACAAAGTTGGCCTTGGTGTCGTAGTTGATATTTTCAAAGACCACATCCCAAAAGATGCGCTTGTTGAAAATTGGTTTTGGCTTGTCGTTCATTGGGCAAAGATACGCTGAAAGATGAAAGAGAAAACCCCACCTACGCTCTCCCTCCGCTCCCTTCCGATGGTTCTGCCACCCGAAGTTGAGGGATAGTATTGAAGACGATTTAATGGAGTTGTGTAGTGAGCATTGAATGAGTATTGGTTGATACCTTCACATTTAATTTTTAGGGGTAGTGGTTGGAGTAATTGCTTATTCAGATTTTTGTATAATACCAATTCAACACTTTACATTTGCCGCACAAAGCCAATGCTTCCATGACGTACCATCTATTGTACCACAACGAGCTGGACATCCAGCACCTCGATAAAAATTATTCCAAAACGATAAAACAATTACAGGCAGGCGACTTTAACAGTGCCGATGTGCGCAAGATGACTACCAAGGGATTTTACCTCGCCAAGCTTAATGCGAAAGACAGGCTGCTGTTTACCCCTGTAAAACACAACGGCCAAACGTATCTGCTTTTGTTGGAATTCATTAAGGATCACAATTATGCCCACAGTCATTTTTTGCGAGGCGCATCGCTACCGGCAGACGACCAACTGCTGCCCGTAGCAGATGCCAACTTAGAGTCGGATAATCCGATTCAAAAACTGGCATACCTCAACCCCGTAACGCAGTCCGTACACGTGCTCAACAAGTTTATTTCGTTTGATGAGATACAAGCTTCGGTGATGACATTGCAGCCACCACTGATTATTATAGGCTCTGCGGGCAGTGGCAAACAGTACTGGTGTTAGAAAAACTCAAGCAACTCACCGGGCGCATTGCCTATATTTCATTGTCAAAATTTTTGGTAGAGAGTGCCTCCCGAATGTATTACGCCCAAGGTTACGAAAATGAAAACCAGGAGGTGGGATTTTTATCGCTTATCAGGCACCGGGCTCGATTGGCCTTCATCGATTTGCGTTTCGGGAAGAGGTTCGAGCGATATTTGATGCAGTTGATAAAACAGATGCCCCAAGCGTGTCATCAATTTACCGATGATCCGTTGATGGGCTTTTGGCGCGCTGATACCCATTTCTAAACTTGATTCTGGATAATACATGTTTCTTTTATTATCAAATTTAACGAAAATATTTACAAAGGGTTCTTTGCCCCACATCTTCTTCCACTTCCCGCACGATGTTCTGCGCCTTACTTCTCTACCCAGTATCTCGACTTCTTTGGTCATAGAATAGAAATAAAGTAAATTTGTTTTCAAATTAATTTTTATGGGTTTGACGTATGTCGATATCGAATTGATAAATGCCGATGATTTAGCATTGGCAAAACGACATGTTATTGGACAAGACGAGGTCAAACGCTTTCCCATAAACATACTTGTGGACACAAGCGCTTATAATTTGTGCATCAACGAAACCATTCAGGCGCAATTGGGCCTATCATTCGTGGAAAAGAGAAAAGGTCAACTGGCCAATGGCAGTATTGAGGAATATGATTTTGTTGGGCCCGTGATAGTGAAATTTAAAAACCGCCAAACAGTATGCAATGCACTCGTCTTGCAGGGCAACAATGAACCCCTTTTAGGTGCCATTCCTTTGGAGGACATGGATGTACTCATCCATCCACTCAGGCAAGAATTGATTGTGAATCCCGAGCATCCTTACTTCGCCCAAATGAAATTGAAATGACTGTACAAGTCCTTTGATTTTGAAAACAGGAAACAGGGAAACCGGAAAACCCCTCACCCCGAAACCGATACGTAAACTTCATCAGAAAAATAGGTCACGATACAAACCTTGCTTTAGCAAACATCGCAATGGTATTTTCGGATAGAACTTGGCTAAAAGAGGTTGGGCGACTTTCATCAAACAGTCTAACGCTCAGGATCAAACAAGGCGATATCCATACTTGTTTTTTCATGATCTATTAATTCGGCAACCAACTTACCTGTGCCGGGGCCCAAACTTAACCCCATCATGGAGTGGCCTGTGGCGAGCACAAGGTTTTTTATTTTTTTACTTCTGCCAATGTAGGGCATCCCATCGGGCGAGCAAGGCCGCAGGCCGTGCCACACATTTTTTATTTCGGGCATGGCCACCTTCATCTTAGGATAATAGTTTGGTATCGAATCAACAATACCTTTCACGCGGCTCATGTTGACGCTGTGATCAATGCCCGTGATCTCCATCGTGCCGCCAAAGCGGAGTGCATTGCCCATGGGCGTGACCGCTACACGTGCTTCCAGAAAAATGGAGGGGACACGGATATTGTTTTTGATTTCCGGGATGGTGAAACTGTACCCTTTGCCAGCCTGCATGGGCAGCGATAAATTTAATTTTGCGGCTAACAATCCCGACCACGAGCCAGCTGCTATGATCACTTCATCAAAAGAAAAATCGCCTTTGTTTGTTTTGATTGACTTGATCTTTCCAAACTCGATCACGAAATCATGAACGGTTGTCTGTGTGTGAAATGTAACTCCGCGATCGGTAAGAAATGCAATAAGCTGTGGCACCAGAACTGATGGCGTAACGTGTGCATCGCCTGGAAAATAAATTCCACCCAGAACATTTACTTCTACATCAGGTTCTAATTTTTGAATTTCTTGTGGATTTAACACCTGGGCTTCAATCCCGATTTTGTTGGCACGTTGGGCGTTTTCAATTTCCTCTTTCTCAGTCTCTTTATTTTTATACAACATCAACAGCCCGCGCTCATGAAATCCAAAATCGAAAGGCAATTCTTTTGCCCACTGCCGGTACAATGCTTTGCTGAGCAAACTTATTTCTTTCAACGCGGGAATGGCACGCGCTACATGATCGTTTGTGGAATGCTTATAAAACTGATAGCCCCATTTTATCAAATCACAATTCAACCGGGGCCTTACATAAAACGGACTGGTGGAACGGAACATCCAACGGACTCCTTTCGAAATCATGCCCGGAGTAGCCAGCGGAATAAAATGACTGGGCACAATCATGCCCGCATTGCCAAACGAGCAGCCGTCTTTCAAGTCGGTTTGCTCGATGATGGTTACCTGATGGCCAGTCTTATTTAAATAATAAGCTGAACTTAATCCGATTATGCCGCCACCGATGATTGCAATATGGGTCATGATGCTGTATGCTGGTCATTGGATTCCAGATTCCTGATACTGGATGCTGGATGCTGGATACTCGATCCGGAAGGTTGAGGGTCCGTTGGATCGAGGTAATCAGTTTCAGGTTCATTAACTGTGTAGGGTTTACCATGTTCGCGCGTAACAGCTTTAAGAAAATTATTTATTCTTCTTCCTAACGTCTCTATCTTTTGATGGAGTTCATGATAGGTTGCTTCGTTGGTCAATGACTTCGTCTCATACAAAGTTTCCAAATGATCAATAGTCTCATCATTGGAAGACAATGCATAAATGATAAACTTGATATAGTCTTTTTTGTAGGCTCTCCTTCCATAACCTTCAACAATATTTGATCTTACTGATTTGCTTGATCTTCTTACTTGTTGAGCCTCCTCAAATTGCTCGAACTTGGGCAACGTAAAACTCATTTCATGTATTTTGATTGTCAATTCACGAGCGTCCTTCCAAATGTCTAAATTTCTATAACTCATAACCTTGTTTTTTTAAAGGTAAAAATCAATAACTATTATTGCATCCAGCATCCAGTCACCAGCATCCAGTCGCCAGCATCCAGAATCCAGTATCCAGAATCCAGTATCCACCTATATCACCTGAAATCCAAACGCATACGGATCATCATCAGGGTCTATCGTGATTGTATTATGGCCATAGATTTTTGCCCATCCTTCCACACTGGGAATGATGGCCGGCTTGCCATTCAGTTCCGTCACCTCTTCTATGCGGCCAATAAATTTTGAACCAATAATACTCTCATGGATAAAATCCTGACCCGGCTTTAATTTTCCTTTGGCATACCATTGTGCCAATCGCGCAGACGTGCCGGTGCCGCACGGTGAGCGGTCAATCGCTTTGTCGCCATAGAACACCGCATTGCGTGCCGATGAAGTAGGGTCTATCACGTTGCCTGCCCACAGAATGTGACTGCATCCGTTGATGGTTGGATTTTCGGGATGAACGAACTTATATTTCTTATTGATGTTTTTTCTTAGCTCACGGCTCCAACTGACCAATTGATCGGCTGTAAAATTTTCAAGGCCGGGAAAATTTGGTTGCTGATCCACGATCGCATAAAAATTTCCACCGTACGAAACATCTAATGTAAGTACACCCAGATCAGGACATGCGGCCGTTATATTTTCTGCCGCGAGATAGGCTTTCACATTTCTGATTTTTACAGACTTCACCTTTTTACCTTCTTGTTTGTATTCCACACGGACCAACCCAGCAGGTACTTCAAGATTTAATAGGCCGTGTGTTTTTGGAATGACGAGTCCTTCTTCGATGGCAATGGTTACAGTACCAATCGTTCCATGGCCACACATAGGCAAACAGCCGCTTGTTTCAATAAAGAGAATTCCTATATCGTTGGCCGGATCGGAAGGTGGATATAAAATACTTCCGCTCATCATGTCGTGGCCGCGCGGTTCAAACATCAACCCTTTGCGTATCCAATCATACTCACGCAAAAAGTGTTGACGCTTCTCGCTCATGTTTTTTCCTTCAAGAACAGGGCCACCCTTTGCTACCAGGCGCACCGGGTTGCCACAGGTGTGTGCGTCAATGCAAGTGAAAGTTTGAGACGGTTGCTGATGCTGGATGTTTGTCACGGGATGCTGGATGGTTTAGGGAAAATGTAACTAGTGTAGTGATTATTTAATTATGCAACATATCGTTTTCGCAATTTCTTATCTGCTTCTTGCTTTGTGAAAGTCCACCTAATCTTCTTTTTTTCTT
>JAYVAI010000573.1:0-6220 GCA_043751075.1 Cyclobacteriaceae bacterium
ATTCATCCCTCAAAGGGAAGTACGAATTACGGATGCTGATTTTTGAATGTTGAAGTTCAAGGTCTTCCAAACTCAGTGGTCTGTGTCCTCACAGACCACTTGGGTCACGCTGTTTCGATCTGTGTAGACACAGACCGAGGGGGTGCCATCAGCTATCCTTTACGATTTTGATTTTTATCATTTCGTTGCATATATTGATTTGGATTTTTACTGTTTGAGGCATATATTAGCTTTGTATTTTTATCAAAATGCCATGTATTTAGAACGGAGTATTGACAAAGAGCTTGAAATTTGGATGAAACAGACGCAAAGGAAGCCGTTGCTGTTGCGAGGGGCAAGGCAAGTGGGCAAATCTTCTGCCGTCAGGAACCTGGCCAAGAAATTCGACCATTTTGTGGAGGTCAATTTCGATGAAAACCCAAAGTATAGTTCGCTTTTTGAAAGAGGGTTGGCCCCAACGGAAATTTGTGAGCAGCTTTCGGTGGCGGTCAATATTCCCATTGTGGCAGGCAAGACGCTCTTGTTCTTGGATGAAATCCAAAACAGCATGGCTGCTATTTCATCGCTACGTTATTTCTATGAGAAGATGCCGGCCTGCACGTAATCGCGGCTGGCTCTCTGCTCGAATTTGCCATGGCCGAGGTTTCATCCTTTGGTGTGGGAAGGATACGCTCTTTATTTATGTACCCGTTCTCTTTCGGGGAATTTCTGTTGGCCAATAAAGAAAACAGCCTGCTCGATTTGTTGGACAAGGCCACGCCCACCAAAGCCATTCCAGATATACTTCATGAAAAATTAAATAGGTACTTAAAAAAGTTCCTGGTGATTGGTGGAATGCCCGAAGTTGTGAGTGTTTATGTAGCCAGGGCAGATATGCTTGAAGTGCAACGCGTGTTGGATGACTTGATCATTTCCATTGAGGCCGATTTTGCAAAATATAAAAACCGTGTTTCAACCTTGCGGATACGGGAAGTCTTTAATGCCGTGGTGCAGCAGATGGGCAACAAGTTCAGCTACTCATACCCCAACTCCACCTTGAGCAACGTGCAGATAAAAGAAGCCTTGACACTCTTAACATTGGCCGGGCTTGTCTTTCCGGTCACGCACTCAGCCTGCAACGGCATACCACTGGGAGCCGAAATCAATCCCAAGAAGCGCAAGTTCCTGATTCTGGATACTGGAATCTTCCAAAGGATTTTAGGGATGAACATAGCTGACCTGCTAATGGAAGGTGAGATGAAGTTGGTGAACAAGGGAAACATGGCCGAACTTTTTGTTGGCCTGGAGTTGATAAAAAATGGAGCCTGTTATGAAAAAAAGGATTTATACTATTGGCAACGGGAGGCAAAAAACAGCCAAGCCGAGGTGGACTATGTAATACAAAAAAAAGATAAACTATTGCCCATTGAAGTAAAGGCGGGCACCAAAGGGGCTATGCAAAGTCTATATTTATTTCTGGAAGAAAAGAAAATAGAGGCGGGGGTCAGAGTATCGTTGGAGAATTTTTGCACGATGGATAAGGTCATGGTATATCCATTGTATGGGGCGCGTAATTTATTTTTTTGAAAGCTTCGTTGAAAATACTTTTCGATCACTCCAACCTCTTATGAAAAAATAATTCATATCCCGGCAACAATTCCGGATGACCAATTTTCACCAGGTCTTTTAAAATCAAATCGGGGCGCAAGTAGCCAAGCTCCAAAAACTCACTTCCACCCTTTGCACCCTTGCGGGCGTTGTATGAATACACCTGCTTCTGCGAAAATGGCTTGAACAATCCGTAACGCGGCTCGGTAGCCTTGATCTCGCCCAACGAACTAAAAGAGCCCACGCCAATCCAAAGGTCTGCGTCTTTTGCCTTGGCATACACCGATTCAAAACTCAGTTCAAGAAAACCATTTGAGTCTGTTTCCTTCCACATATAATCCAGGCCTGCATCGTTCAATAAATGCGCGGCATAATTTTTTCCGGCCGGCATAAACCAGGCATCGCCATACACAATACCACTCAATACCGTGGGCTTTTGCACAGCTGCCACAGCCAATTGCATAGTGGCCAAATAATCCTTTTCAATAACAGCAAACACCGAATCGGCTTCCTTTTCTTTTTCAAAAAATAAAGCAACAAACTTAATCCACTCGGCCCTTCCCAATGGGTACTTTTCAAGATATTCTGCATTGATCACCACGGGTATGCCCAGCTCCCGTATTTTTTTTAGCTGTCCCAAGTCGCTGCTCATGGTGTAGCCCATCACCACGTCTGGATGGAGCGAATACAAAACTTCAATGTTCATTCCTTTGTCTATGCCCAGGTCGGTCACCAATCCATCGTCCACACGCTTGCGCATACTTTGCGAACTGATGTAGTCGGTGGTGGGAAACCCGATAAGCGAATTGGTTTCTCCGAGGTAATCGAGCAAAGGAATGTGCGTGGTGGAAGTGCACACAATATTTTTTATCGGAGTTCGGATCACTTGCACACTATCGCCATGTGGAGGCACTGACACGCCCACACGCACCAGCAAGTAGTGATACCCTTTAGTGGCACCTTGATAGGGACTGGTGACGGAGACATATTTCGCATCTCCCTCTGCACGCACCGAAAAACCTACGGCATATTTCAAGGCAGTTGGTGTTGCTTCGTTTTTCGCGTTCTCTTTTTTTCCCGAGCAGGAAAAAATAAAAATCAACAGCGTTAAAGAAAGATAGTTGATGCTTGGGCGAATGGAATTTGATTTCATCTGTTAATATCTATTTTTTTTTGGGTCAGATGGAATGGCCAGACCAAATTATGGTTGCAATGTTAAGAAATTATTTTACTGTTGGCCGGCTAAAATCCTGAGACTCAAAAAAAATTGTTGTGCCCGGGTTTTTGTTTGAAAAAAAAATGCGGGGGCATGGCCCCGAAGCTTCGGGGCCACCAGGCTATTCCTGCCCGTCCGGTCAGGCGGGCGTTCCAAGTCCGCCCACCTCACACTCCTACGCGCTTCGGGCTTTCCTCTGCTATCCTTTGCCCAGTTTCGGAGAAATACGTGCAGATAGACCCAATAACCTGTTGCCAAAGCAACCTTAACCTCATAACTTTAACCCAATAAATGCATTGGTATGAACTGATGGATTTAGTTTATGACGAACCCTGCTATAATGACGGGGTGCAAAGGTTTAACGATTTAAAATTCTAACCAATATAAGGGATGGGCTGTGCTTGCGGAACAAAGAAAGACGGAAAAGTATCCGGCTGTCAAAATAATGGTGCCTGTGACACAGGCGGTTGCAATAAAATGAATGTGTTCGATTGGCTCTCCAACATGGACATGCCCCTGCAGAACCGTTTCTCAGTGTTGGAGATCCGTTTTAAAAACGGGAGAAAAGATTTTTATCGCAACACCGACAATCTTTCATTAACCACCGGTGACCCGGTAATAATCGAAGCAGCCACCGGCCATCATCTCGGCTACGTGAGCATGCAGGGCGAGCTGGTGCGATTGCAAATGCAAAAAAAGAAAGTGGCCAATGACGATGAGATCAAAAAAATATACCGGCTGGCAAACCAAAAAGATTTGGAAAAATTTGTAGAAATACAAAAGCGCGACATGCCCAGCATCTATCGTGGCCGCGAAATAATAAAGCAACTTAAGCTGAACATGAAATTATCGGATGTCGAGTTTCAGGCCGACAACACCAAAGCCACATTTTTTTATTCTGCCGAAGACCGCGTTGACTTTCGTGAACTGATCAAGCTGTTGGCCACCGAATTTAAAGTGCGTGTGGAAATGCGCCAGATCAGTTTGCGGCAAGAAGCCGGACGGTTGGGCGGCATCGGTGTATGTGGCCGCGAGCTTTGTTGCTCTACGTGGCTCAGCGATTTCAAAAATGTAGCCACCAGCGCAGCCCGTTATCAAAACCTGTCGCTCAATCCCAGCAAACTTTCGGGGCAATGTGGCCGCCTAAAATGTTGCCTCAACTATGAACTGGAAACCTACATGGAGGCATTGAAGGAAATACCCGAAGTGGAAGTGCCCTTGCTGACCGAGCAAGGCGAAGCCCGCCTGCAGAAAACAGATATTTTTAGAAAGATCATGTGGTTTGGATATAAAGAAGACAACAACTGGTTTCCGTTGAATGTTGATCGTGTAAACGAAATATTGGAAATGAACCGTGCCGGAAAAAAACCTGCCAGCTTGCAAATCAACATCGAAGAAGTGAGAGCACCCCTGTCAAAACTCAACAGCGATTTGGAAAACTTAGACAAAAAATTCCAGGATAAATCAAAGAAGAAGAAAAACAACAGAAATAGAGGACGCGACCGCAATGCACAAAATCAGCCAGGAAAAAATCCTCCACGCAGAGATAATCCAAACGGGCCGGGCAAAGGATGAAATGTTTGATTTTTATTTTTCTCTTGTGTCTGCTTTCTTCGTGCGACCCCGATCGGTTGTTTGAGCAAAACATAACACTTGAAAAAAGATATTGGCGAGTAGATGAACCCTTGTCTTTCGATTTCAAAATAGAAGACACATCAAAGCCTTATACTATTTATTACAATGTTCGAAATTCAATAGACTATCCCTACGCAAGGTTGTTTATCCATTATACCCTTTCCGATTCCACCGGGTTACCAATCGGTACGAAACTAAATTCCCAATATCTTTTCGATCAAAAAACAGGCAAGCCTTTAGGCCAAAGTGGAATTGGCGATGTATTCGATCATCAGTTCATGCTGATTGATAAACAGGTTTTCAATTATCCAGGAAAATACAAACTTACCATGGAGCAATTTAACAGGCAGGATACCTTGCGGGGAATTTTGGCAGTGGGTGCACGGGTAGAGCGGTTTGTTACTAAATAAAAATGGAGCCTGTAAACCCCACTTTTATTAAAAAGGATTTTACTGAAAATAAAATCCTGTAAACCAAAATTCAAATAACCAAGAAACTTCTCAAATGTAACCCAGCATTGATCATATCAACGATCAAGTTCATTAGAAAGAAGTTAGAATCATTTTGCCCCGCTCAGCACAACCTTAACCATAGTGCCGTGGCCGGGCGCAGAGTCTAATTCAATTCTGCCTTTATGAATGGAGATGATCCGTTTGCTCAATGGCAAGCCAATGCCGTAGCCTTTGATTTTAGAGGTGGCATCGGTGCGAAAAAAAGGCTCGAACACATTGTGAATGTCTTTCTTTTCTATGCCGGGGCCTTGGTCTGATATTTCCACGATCAATTCTTCATTTGCAGAGGCTAACGAAATTTTGGCCATTTTATCAGGCGAAAATTTGCACGCGTTCTCCACAATATTTTGAAATGCTATTTTCAGCAAGTATGGGTTTCCCAGCACCGTGAGTTTATTTTCATCTTCTGGCATTTCATGGATACTGACTGCAACTTTATACGTGGGGTCAATGCCCATTACGTAGTCGCGCACATCCCAAATAACTTCATCAATCCGCACACGGGTCATGGTGAAAGAATCTTGTTCGCGCGAAAGCCTCGCCAGCTCCAATAAACTGTTGGATAATTGATTGAGGCCGCGTATGTCTTCCAAGACGGATTCAATAGTTTGATGGTACTCTTCCTTCGACCGTTCTTTTAAAAGAGTCACTTCCAATTGCGATGTGATATTGGTGAGTGGATTTTTAAGTTCATGCGATACATTGGACACAAACATTTTCTGAAGTTGAAATGCTTTTGCAATGCGGCCCAGCAATTCGTTAAAAATCAAAATCAACTTTCCCATTTCATCTTCATAGGGGCTTTCCTTCAACCGTTGTTCCAGGTTTTGAGGAGATATTCCCTTCACCTCGTCCATAATGCGTTTAATAGGCTTGAGGGCGCGCCCCGAATAAACCCAACCGGAAATAAAAACTACGGCCGACAGAATCAAAAATGCGATCGTAAGCAACGCTTGCAAATCCAATAGCCGGGTGGCACCATTAATGTCCACGGCCGCAGCCACCACTACATAGTCAAGGCCTTTGTCTTTGAACAAAACACCAAGCACATCAAAGTCATTTTTCATCATGCGCTGCTCACCTACATTTCTTACATTATAGAATGCTCCCTCTGTTAAAAATTTAGTGGTGTCACCACTGAGGTATAATTCCTTATTCTCGTGATCATAAATGCGGATGGTCTCTTTATAGAGATTGTCGCGTTTGGCGCGGTCAATAATTTGCAACAAAGCCGAATCAACACCTTCCACTTTTATAAGAAGGATGGCGG
>JAYVAI010000574.1:0-6218 GCA_043751075.1 Cyclobacteriaceae bacterium
TCCCGGCTTGCCCGGTCACCATTGGAGCAATGCCATTTCGATGGCAACACCCATTGCACACAAAGGGATTGTGTATGGTGCCAAAGCAGAAGTGATGACCATATTGGATATGCTGTTGAAGCCGGAGATTTTGAAAAACGCGTGGCTATATTATAAAGATGAGCAAACAAAAGATTTAAAATACACACCGCTCATTGGAGAAAAAGACAATCCCGCCATTACGCTCAACCAAAAAATTATGACGGAATTTGTTCCTAAGCTGAAGCCGTTCTATTACAATCCGGTCAAATACAAAACATATCTTGATCAGTTGGGCATTGTGTATCCCACGTTAAGGCCCGATCAGAAAGAGGCGGTTGAAAAAGAAAATTTGAAGAAGAAAACGGATTAGCATAAAAGTTAGCTTTGAGCTTTCCTTGAAAAGTTAAACTTCTTTCAGCGCTCACATAATTTACCAACAATTCCAATCTACATGTTCACGGGTATAATCGAGGCTATTGGCTTAGTAAGAGAAATTAAGCAAGAAGGTTCTAACAAAACTTTTTGCATGGAAAGCCCGATCAGCCATGAGCTAAAACCAGATCAAAGTGTTTCGCACAATGGGGTGTGCCTCACCGTAACAAAAATCATTGGCAACCAACATTGGGCAACGGCCATTGACGAGACACTGAGAAAATCAACGCTCGGACTAATGGCCATAGGCGATGAAATAAATCTGGAACGGTGCATGGTTGCCAACGGTCGGTTTGATGGGCACATTGTTCAAGGTCATGTTGATCAGACAGGAACCTGTACTTCGGCTGAAAGTGCCGATGGAAGTTGGACCTATACTTTTGAGTATGATCCTTCTTTAGGAAATATTACTGTGGAGAAGGGTTCTATCTCAATAAATGGAGTTAGCCTAACTTGCTTTAATAGCAACGAAAACAGATTTACGGTGGCCATTATCCCCTACACGTTTGAACACACCAACTTCCATCAAATCAAATTGGGCGATAGGGTAAACCTGGAGTTTGACGTCATTGGAAAATATGTGAAGCGCCTATTGGCCGACCATAGTCGTTTAATTTAGGGCATATTGATTTATGCATAAGACATGGATTGGCCCCAGAGGGGCAGCCTGTTTGTAGAAAAGATTTTTGTAATTGGTATTTGCCCCAGTCGGGGCAACCACTTATGTTAATTTGAGTCGAAGTCTATTGGAAGTTTTTATGTCTAAGAATAACAGGTTGCCCCGTTGGGGCAATTATCAAATATGATTACGGTACCTACAAATAGGTTACGCCTCTGGCGTAATAGCCAACAACCCGTTAAGTCAATGACTATGATTAGCTGACCGAGAAATTGCCGTGGCACTAATAAACCTCCACGTTGGAAATAACCGGGCATGCCTTAGCACCTGTGATTTTAATTCTCACTTTATCCGTATCAACGGGTTCAATCTTTATTATCCTTTTATAGCCGATGGTGGTCGCCTCGGCCACGGTTTGCCAAGCATCATTTTTATGAACTTCTATCACAAACGATTTTATCCGCTGGCCTAATTGAATGTATTCCTGAATGACTATGTACTTCACGGTTTGATTTTGTTCAAGATCAATTTCAAAACTGGCGGTTGTCTCATCATCGTTAGTGGCCCAATAGGTGTCTTTGTTTTCATCTGTAAGATTAGTGGCAGCGAACTGTTTATCATCACCACGGAATGAACTGGCCGTAACTTTTTTGTTCAAAGCAAGATTGGTTTTAAATTCGCTATCAAGCAATGCGCGAAATCCTTTCAACGCGGCCACATCATTTTCGTGCACCAACCCACGCCTGTCGGGTGGAATATTTAGCAGCAGCGTAGAACCGCGACCAACAGAAGTAAGGTAAATATCAAAAAGTTGTTCGGGTGTTTTCACGAGTGTGTCTTCTTCGGCATGATAGAACCATCCTTTGCGGATGGACACATCTACTTCGGCTGGTATCCAAGCGGTTCCGTTTTCCGAACCTTCGTTCAAAAGTTTTTCAATTCCTCCTTTGCCCGCATACAAAGTATCGGGCGTAATGGTGTTCCAGTTTGTTTCACCGGCCACGCCACGTTCGTTGCCTACCCAGCGCACACCGGGGCCCGCATCGCTGAAGAACAATATTTCAGGTTCTAACTCTCGCACCAAATCCAATGTTGTTGGCCACTCGTAATAGGTAGATCCTTGAATGCTCCGCTTTTCTTTTTTGCCTCCATAATAGCCATCGCCCCCGTTGGCGCCATCAAACCACATTTCGAACACGGTCCCATAGTTTGTAAAAAGTTCTTTCAGTTGATTGCGGTAATATTCCAAATAAGCAGGCGATCCATAGTCGGCATGATTGCGGTCCCACGGTGATAGATACACGCCAAATTTCAATCCGTATTTTTTGCAAGCCTCGGCCACATCGCGTACCACATCACCTTGTCCATCTTTCCACGGACTGTTTTTTACCGAATGCCCTGTGTACTGGCTGGGCCAAAGACAAAATCCATCATGATGTTTGCACGTGAGTATCACGCCTTTGAATCCAATTTCCTTAAAGGTGCGCACCCATTGATCGGCATCATAACCGGTAGGGTTGAATAGTTGCGGCTGCTCATCGCCATAGCCCCATTCTTTTCCTGTGAATGTGTTGGTGGTAAAATGCACAAAGGCATTCATTTCCATTTGATGCCAGGCAAGTTGATTGGCACTTGGCAACACAGGTAGCGGAGAAGGCGGGGCCACTTCCTTTGCAGCACACGCAAACAACAGTGATAAAAATAAATGCTGAAATGATTTCATGGTTTATAAATTAGACAACTGGGATATTGCTTCCATTGTATTATCGACTGGCAGCTTGCAGGTTTTATTTTCACAAACATAGATCAATGTTTTTCCAGGCTTTGCATCCCTTCCTTGCAGCAAGTTCAATTCACTTTTATCGCGTGTGCCCGCTGTAACAGTAAAAGGCAAATGTTGCTGATGTAATTCATGCCGGACAGAAAGTGCATCTTCGCCAGAGATGACAACCTCTTTCATTCCATAGATTATTTCGGAAAGCAAAATTCCCCAATTCGACATGTGGCCTGCCCCCGTCTCGATAACGGATAAAAGTTTCGATGCCATTTTTATGGATAGGTCTTTCCAATCATCTTTGTCTAAGAGTATGCCCAGTGTATGAAGATTGTGCGCCATCACCGAATTGGAAGCAGGAATTACATTATCAAATATTTCTTTCTTTCTGGCAATGAGTTGCTCTGCCGATTGTGATGAGAAATGAAAGAAGCCATCATCATGGTCGAAGAAATGTTCCATCACATAGTTGCACCACGTGGCTGCTTTGTGAAGCCAGCTTTCATTGAACGTGACCTGATACAGCGAGGTGTAGGCCTGTATCAAATAAGCATAGTCATCTAAAAATCCTTCTGTTTCCGAATGTTTGTTTTTAAAAGCGCGATATACTTTTCCGTTTTCTATCAAATGGGATTCTAAAAAAGAGATGTTGTTGATGGCGAGTGTCAAGAACCACTCATCGGAAAAGGTTTTGTAAGCATCAATCAATCCTTGTATGGTCATGGCATTCCATCCCGTAAGGATTTTATCATCTAAGCCAGGCCGAATTCTTTTGTTGCGAACGTGCATCAGCTTTTTCTTTAACGCTGCCAATCCATCGGGTGCGTGCATAAATTCAGAAGCATGGCCAAGGTTCAAAATGTTTCTGCCATGCTCCCAGTTTCCTTCATCAGTGGTATGATAATATTTTGTAATGAGTTCGGATTGTTCCCCCAGTATGGATTTAATTTCTTCTTCTGTCCAGGTGTAAAATTTTCCTTCCACACCTTCGCTGTCGGCATCTAATGCAGAGTAAAATCCACCTTCCGGATGTGCCATTTCATTTTTCAACCAGTGGGTGGTTTCGTAAACTACCTGCTTAAAAATATCATCTTTGGTAATGGCATAAGTTTCGGAATAGAGGCTTAGCAACTGCGCATTGTCGTAGAGCATTTTTTCAAAGTGCGGGGCAAACCATTCTCCGTCCACCGAGTAGCGCGAAAAACCACCGCCTAATTGATCATAAATTCCACCAAGCGAAATTTGCCGCAGCGTATATTTTACCATCTGCAACGCATCTTGGCTTTTGGTGATGAAATAATACCGCAGCAAAAAAAGCCACACCGATGGCATCACAAATTTCGGCTCCTTATCTATGCCGCCCCAGTTCTTGTCGAAACCTGATGCGAGTGTATTGTACATTTTGTCAAGGCTGGCCTGGTTAAATTCACCATCGTTGTTTTTGGCGAACCGTTGCACATCGTTGGTTTGCAAATGAATTCTTAAATCTTCGGCTGATGCGTCAATTTCATTTCGCTTGGCGCGGAATGCCTTGTTGATTTGCAATAATAACTGAGCCCAATTGTTTGGTGGAAAATAGGTGCCACCAAAAAAAGGTTTTTGGTCGGGTGTGAGAAAAACATTAAGGGGCCAGCCTCCGCCTTGCTGCATGGCCTGCACCGCTTCCATGTAAATGTTGTCAATGTCGGGCCTTTCTTCACGGTCCACTTTTATGCACACATAGTATTGGTTCATGAGGTTGGCAATGTCTTCGTTTTCGAAACACTCACGCTCCATCACGTGGCACCAATGGCAGGCCGAATATCCGATGCTCACTAAAATAGGTTTGTCTTCGTCCACCGCTTTTTGCAAGGCTTCGCTTCCCCATTCGTGCCAATCCACTGGGTTGTGAGAATGCTGTAATAGATAAGGCGAGGTTGATTGTGCGAGGCGGTTAGTCATTGAGAATGGATTTGCGATTGAATATTTTTTATTTCTTCATCAACGTGAACGATCCCTTTCATTTCTTCCAGTTTGCACAAAAGTTCTTTTAGAAAATGCTGATGGGCCAACGAATGAGGATGGTAGGGCCTGTGCTCCATGGCCTGGCGTATAGTGTTCCACTTTTCAATGAAAGATTTTGTGTCGTGATCGAAATACTGATCGCTGAATTTGTGGCTGATGTATTCCAGTGCTTCCTCGGAAGGATGTATTTTGTCGCGATCATAAAACCGGTAGTCGCGCAAGTCGTCCATCATAATCTCATAGGATGGAAAATATTCTACCGGCTGATAGGTATTGGACAAGGCATGGCAAGCCAACCGCAACGTGGCTTTGCTTGCACTGTTCAAAACTAACGTGTCTTTGATATGCCTTACCGGGCTCACGGTAAGAATTATCCGAATGTCGGGACGGATATTTTTGACCTCTGAATAAACGGTATCAAAAGACTGTGTGATTTCTTCCACGCTCAAAAGCCTCTTTTCAAAATCGCCACCGGGAAGTTTATGGCAATTCGATACTAAACTATTCAAACCGATGTGATGATACACCCAGGCAGTACCATAGGTGATCACGAGCACGTCTGCTTTTTGAAAATAATCCTTCACCCGCTGTTGATCTCTTTTAATTGACATACTTAAGTCGTCCTTGTTGGGGCCCGACCACTGCGAGTGATAATCAAGATGGTGCCACAGCCCATGATGTTCAATAAAAAGCCGGCTATCTAAAGCAGTGGCAATGGAGCCTAAAATATTTTTATGAATCGAAATCGGATTGTACGTTGTGCCAAACGGGTTTACCAAAACATTGAACTTGTTGTTGAGCAGCCATAGCCCAAACTCATCGGCAAAGCACGACCCCACGGTAAGGATGCAGTCCTTCAAGCCAATAGGGTGTGCCGGGGGGCAGTTAATTTCAGTACGAAAAGTATTTACTTTCATCACTATATTTTGAATACTTTTGGAGAAGAAAAATTTTACTTAAAGATAGCAAGTTGACAGGCCTGTATATAATTTTCCGGTTACTTTATGAACACACACATTGAGCAGCTTAGCAGAATTGCAGCGAAGAAATCAAGATTGATCATCGGGCTTATGTCAGGCACTTCGCTCGATGGGTTGGATGTGGCCTTGTGCAAGGTAAGCGGTCAGGGCCTTGCCACCCGGTTGCATTTGTTACAATTTCAAACTGTTCCTTACGGGAAAGAAATCCAATCGCGCATATTGGAAGTCTTTGCTAAAAGCCAAATAAGTTTTCAAACCCTTTGCGAGTTGAACGCTACTGTGGCGGTGCTGCATGGCAACATGGTTAAGCACTGCCTGAAGAAATGGAAATTCGCTTCCGCTAAAATTGATCTCATCGCCTCCCATGGCCAAACGGTTTTTCATTCCC
>JAYVAI010000575.1:0-17163 GCA_043751075.1 Cyclobacteriaceae bacterium
TAATTGGTGATGATAAAATCCAAAATCTGGTCATCGGACTGGCGCACCATTTTTTCGCCCGTGAGGTATGAAAAGGCTTCGCCCGCGCGCGCAAACAACAAGCGCATGAAATCGTAAATCTCGGTAACGGTGCCCACGGTGGAGCGCGGGTTTCGCGAAGTGGTTTTTTGTTCGATGGAAATGACGGGGCTTAGTCCGTTGATCTTGTCCACATCGGGCCTCTCTAAGTTTCCGATAAAACTCCTGGCGTAGGCCGAGAAACTTTCCATGTACCTGCGCTGGCCCTCGGCATAAATGGTGTCAAAGGCCAAGGACGATTTTCCGCTTCCGCTAATGCCGGTGAGCACCACTAATTTGTTGCGCGGAAATGAGAGGCTTATGTTTTTAAGGTTGTGCTCGCGGGCGCCAATGATTTCGATATAGTCGTGACCCGACAGGTCGGTGATTTTCTTAGCAGATGCAACGGTGGACATTATTGGGAGTTCGTTTCAAAGAGGATACAAAAATGAGGGTAGGATTGTTGTAACGCAACAATAAAAAAAAATTAAAGTGATTTTACCAGAAAGGATGGAATGGCGCGGGATTAGAAAGATATTGTTGTTGCCAGCAAGGGAGAAATAATTTTGCCTGTCTGATCGCTGATCAAGGTATATTTTCCGTTTGTCCATTGAAAGCCACGTGCCTGATTGGTCATGGGATCAACCACCCAATATTCTTTCACGCCAAAACGTTCGTAGAGTTCTTTTTTCTTAGTGAGATCATAGTGCGAGTTGCCCGTAGAAAGCACCTCAACTAGTAAGTCCGGTGCTCCATGAATATACCCATTTTCGTCAACGGTCGCCCTACCATTGTTCAGCACAACACTAATATCTGGCTGCACAGCATTACTTTTTTCATCCAGATAAACATCCAATGGCGATATGTAAACAGTGCCGGTATTAAATTTCTCCAAATGATTATACAATTGAACATTGATCTTATTTAGAACTATCTGATGTTTTGAAATGGGTGAAGGCGACATATAAATAATGTTATCTATGAGTTCAGCAAGTGTTCCTTCAGGAAGGTTTTTGTAAACTTCCATGATGGTGCGGGGCGGGCTTTCGAATAAAGTTTCTTTCATGGCTCAGATCAATTTCATAGGAAAGATAAGTATAATATAAAATCAGTTCAAGCCACCTCTTTCCCCGTCACCCATTGCAACATCTCAAACCAATCTTGCCGATCGAGCTCAATAGAAAGTGACTTGGCCCCCTCTGAAATTCTTTCGGGTCTGGTGGTGCCAATCACCGGAAAGATTGAAGGATGCTTTAACAACCACGCTAATGAAAGCTGACTATGCGAGCAATTGTATTTTGACGCCTTGCCAACTAGCTCACGATCTGCGGCTACTAAATTGCCCCCGCCCAATGGTGACCATGCCATAGCCGATGCCTCATGCTGCTGCAACACATCCATATCTCCATTGAACAACGGATCAATACGTGAAAGCGAAATTTCAATTTGATTGGTGACCAACGGAACGCTGAGATAGTGCTGCAACATGCTGAATTGTGAAGGCGTGAAATTGGAGACACCAAAATGCAACACCTTGCCTTGTGCTTTAAGCTGCGCAAATGCTTCGGCCACTTCCGTGGGATTGAGCAGCGGATCGGGCCGGTGGATAAGCATCAAATCCAACCGGTCGGTGCCCAGCATCTTCAACGAGTTCTCTGCCGACCAAACAATATGCTCTTTGGATGTGTCGTAATGCTTCACCCGTGTGGCTGGCCTTTTGGAAGAACTGAATTTTATTCCACACTTGGAAACCAACTGCATTTTTTCGCGCAGGGAAGAATTATCTCTGATCACATTTCCAAAAATTTCTTCGTTGCCGTGATCGCCATAAATATCGGCATGATCGAACGTGGTAATGCCTTCGCTTAACGCGGTGTTTACCAATTGTTCTACTGTTTTTTGCGGCACCGTGTGCCACCGCCACGCGCCCGCTACAATGCGCGAAAACACGGGACCATTGGGATGTACTTTTCGATATTCCATACTTATATTATTTTCATCAACCTGACCAACATTTTTTTACCGGCCACTTCACCAAATGCGAATTGACCTTTGTGGCCACTTACAGTTGATACTGGAAAAAATGGAATGGAATTGTAAGGAATGAAAACCGGGTGCCTTATCCTGCTCACAAATTCATCGCCAAGACCTGTGCCAAGCACAACCCCGATCTCCGGCTGAATGCGCTGCGCCTTCCGGTATCGGACGGATTCTGTTAACTCTTTGCTTCCAGCATGCACACGATGGACTTCAGGGGTTTTATATTTTTCTCAGCACGTTACTTGGCTGTATGCTGATAGCACTTACCGCCCTTGCTGGCCGTCATGCGTTTGCACCGGATGCCATCGCTTGTCTTGCCCGTGCATTGCGCAACTTGGTCTTTGGTATGCTCATCGGGTTTGCACACTCCACAGGATTTTTTCCCTGCTTTTTTGGCGGCATCCAACTTCATGCCCGAGGCATCGCCAGAAAGATTGCAATCGGCAGTGTGATATTTTTCGCCTTTGGCCGAAGAATAAACGGTTTGACTATAGCCCTTTGTGGTCAAGCCAAAGAAAAGGAGAAAGGTTATTACAATGATTTTTTTCACGATGTAAATTTTGATTTAGCCGATGGGCAAGTTCATCTATTTTTTAAACAAAAAAAACATTATAGGTTTCTTAAAAACCAGTTGGCCCGATAACAAAACCTATCCCCCAAAAGCCTTATATTTGTTGGTATGCGCTTCCTTATAGCAGCACTGGTTGCAACTATTCTTTCTCTTATCCACGCACAGGTAGGTGTAGGTCAAGATAAAAACTACACCAAGGCACGATTTGTTCGCATCCCAAAGTCAAAGACCAATGGGGCTTCCATCATCCATCCTATTTTTGAGGGGAGGCTGTATCCCTATCATGGCATAGGTGTTAAACTCGGAGACCCAACGGCCCTCACCTATAAATTTTACGCTACCAAAAGTTTTGCGTTGTCTGTTGATGCGGGAAAAACTGCCAGCGGTTTATACAACGATTATTATCGCAATTCATTCATGGATTACGTGCCCGACACGCTCGCAGCCAATGAAAGCATCCGGCACCTTTCCAATAAAGTAACCTCCGATATATTTTTGGAAGGAAAGTTCCTGTATCAATGGGATACGGAAAAAATTTCGAAGGGGCTCCAGATTTATGTGGGTGCAGGTTGGCAATGGAGGGGTACCAACATCCGGTATGATTATTTGTTCAACGATCTTTCGCCTGGTGGCAACGGAGCTAAATCGGACAGGATAGCCCTGAACCGTAACACCAACGGCCCCGTGGCAATCGTGGGGTTTGAATATTCCTATTTCTCGATTCCCATTTCTGCCTTTATTGAAATAGAATGGTTTTCGGATGTCTCGTTGGACCCTGGCTACCACAGGTTTCAGGGTGGTATGGGCCTGCGCTATGTATTCTAAATACGAGGAGTGCTTTGGGTAAACTGCCAATTGAATCCATCATTGTATTGATTAACTTGATCCTTGACACTAACCAAAGAAACCAAGGATATGAAATTTCCCCCTCTTTCTTGTCTCAAGGCCAGGTGTTTCGGCTTGGTCATTCTGCTTGGTTTTGGTTCTTGCCATTCCGTTATACAAACCGTGGAGGGAAGGAAGAAAGCATGGGAAATAAAAGGGGGGTTGACCCATGAACATGTGGTGACAAACTTCATTGGTGCAAAAGAGATTAAAGAAAGCCCTGCGGAAGAAAATGCGATTGCTATCAGTTCGATACAACCCTCCTTGAGCGCATTAAAAACACTCGGAATAAATACGCTTTTCGAATGCACTCCTCGCTACATTGGCCGGGATGTTCTTTTGCTCAAAGCATTATCCGAGAAAACGGGCATGCACATAGTTACAAACACCGGATGGTATGCCGCAGTGGAAAAGAGATATTTACCTGTGGAAGCCTTTAGCTGGAATGAAAACCAAATTGCCGCAAACTGGGAGAACGAATTTTTAGTGGGCATAGAAAATACGGGAATAAAACCGGGCTTTATTAAATTGGGCGTGGGTGATGGCCGTCTCGACACGGTGGAGGCAAAATTACTGCGCGCTGCCATACTGGTAAGCCACAAGACGGGAATGTCCATAGCCGTGCATACAGGTGATGGTGCAGCAGCCAAGCACGAGTTGGAAATAGCATTGCAAGCGAGGCTCAATCCACACAAACTTATTTGGGTACACGCGCAAAACGGAACGGACAAAGAGCGAAAAGAATTGGCCGAAAAAGGTATATGGATAAGCCTGGATGGCATCAGCGAAAAAAACGTGAACGACTACATAGAGAGGATCTTGTTCTTTAAGAAAACCGGGCTTCTTTCCCGCTTGCTGATTTCGCATGACGATGGATGGCGTGTGGTTAAGAACGGTAGTTATGCCCAGATGGAATTGTTTGGAAACGGAAACCCGACACCGTATGAAACAATAAGCAAGAGGCTGATTCCAGGCTTAATGATGCGTGGATTTGAAAAAGGGGACATCCGGCAACTTATGATACGAAATCCGAGGATGGCGTTCCGTTTGAAGAAATAGGGAAATTGGATTGCCTCTTGAATGCCTATCCTTAAAATTGAATCTGTTACACACGCGATGTGCGGAACATCCACATGATCTGTCAACAATGGATAACCAAATAAATGCAGATCGCCTTCGGCTGGTGCTGGAAAGTATCCGCGCAGGGGATTATGAACTGGATGTGGTCAATGGCACCATGCAGGTAAGCCCACGTTGGAAAAGCCTGCTGGGGTATGAAGGCCATGAGCTGAAAGACCTGACTGCCCGATCCTATTTTTCATGGGTGCACCCGGACGATCTTGCAGCATCTCACTCTGTAGAAGCCCATTTAAAAGTGGGGAAACCTTTTCAGTGCGACCTGCGCCTCCGCACCAAAAGCGGAGCGTATAAGTGGTTTCAGGACAGTGGAGTTCCGAAACCTGACGGGCTTACCATGGTCGGTTCCCTCATTGACATTGACGAAAGGAAAAAAACGGAAGAGCAACTTACTTTGCGAAATGCACAACTTGCCAAAACCAACGAAGAGTTGGACCGGTTTGTTTACAGTGCTTCGCACGATATGCGGGCACCGTTGAGTTCTATACTGGGCCTCATCTTCATTGCCGAAAAAACATCCAGCCCCGATGAGATCAAAGATTGCTTTGACCGGATGAAATCGCGCGTGGGTGTCATGGAAGGATTCATCAGGAAACTAACCGATTATTCGCGCAACTCCAGGCTACAAATTGATTTTAAAGAATTACATCTTCACGATCTGATAAAAGAAATCGTTGATCCGCTTGTTTATTCTTTTAACAGAGGAAAAATAGATGTGCAAAACCGTGTGACTTCCGATCTTTCCATATACAGCGATCCGCACCGGCTAGGGATCATCCTCAATAACCTTTTTGCAAACGCCATAAACTATTCAGACGAATTGAAGGCTAAGAGGGAAATAATAATTGAGTCAATTCAGGAGGAAACAAACTGGTCTTTAATTGTGCGCGACAATGGCATAGGCATTTCAAAAGAACATCTTCCCCGGATATTCGAGATGTTCTATCGCGCCTCCGACATCTCCGAAGGCTCGGGGTTAGGTTTGTACATTGTAAAAGAAACGGTAAATAAATTGGGAGGCACTATTTCGGTGCAATCCAAAGTAGGTGAAGGATCCGGTTTCACAGTCACACTTCCGGTTCAAAACCGCTGAGGAGTTCAAGAACCAAGCATTCCGGAAACTTTTAAATAAATCATGCCTGGCGTGAGTAGTAGTTGCCACGACCTTTAGGTCGTGGACTAATTGATTAAGGATAAGGTCGGCTTTAGCCGAATGGATGAAAAATCATATTGTTTGAAAGGCAAAATAAAAATTCAGTTGGGGCTAAAGCCCTTCCTGTTTTCCAACCCAAAACCACGACCTAAAGGTCGTGGCAATTTATACCCACTCTATCTGTCATAGACCCATAAATCACTGCTTCGCTTCCGCTTCATAAAACATCACACTTGAATTTTCTTCCGTGAAAATTTTCTTTGCCCTTTCATGAACACCGCTCATGGTCACCGCTTGAATTTTCTCTTCTTCCTGATTTACGAGTCCGGCATCGCCCGACAGGGCTGCAAAGGCAAGGTTCATGGCACGGTTTATCACTTCCACTTCTCCAAACTCAACGGTGGAAAGGGCCTGGTTTTTTGCTTTTTGCAATTCCTGTTCGGTTACGCCATCCCTTACTATGCCTGAAAGTATCTGGTCCACTTCTCCTTCGGCATCGGCCAGCGAAATACCATCTTTCACTCTTCCGTTCACAATGATCAACCCGGGATCGATCGTGCCCATGGTAAAAGAAGAAATGGAAGTGAATATTTCTTTTTCTTTCACCAACGTGTTGTAAAGCCTGCTGGAATTGCCCCGGCTCAAAATATCACTCAGCAAATCGTAGGTGTAAAAATCGGCATCAAACCTGCCCGGCATGTGATAAACTTTGTACAGCGCATTGGCTGGCACGTTTGCTTTTACTTGCAGCTTCCGTTTGGCCACCTGCGTAGGTTCGGGTTGGATTTTCCTTGCTGGTTTTTTTCCGGCAGGTATGGGGCCAAACCATTTTTCTGAAAGCCGCTTCACCTGGTCAAGCGTAACATTGCCCGCTACCACCAAGATAGCATTTGACGGCACGTAATACGTGAAAAAGAAATCCTTCACATCACTCAGCGTGGCATTTTCAATGTGGCTTATCTCCTTGCCAATGGTTGCCCATTGATAAGGATGGGTGGTGTAAACCAACGGCCTGAGCTTGAGCCACACATCACCGTAAGGTTGGTTTAAATAGCGCTGTTTAAATTCTTCTATCACCACTTTTCGCTGCACGTCAAGCACATGCGGGTCGAACGACAAACTCAGCATGCGGTCGCTTTCAAGCCAGAATCCGGTTTCAATATTTGCCGCGGGCACCGTTAAATAATAGTTGGTGATATCGGTGTTGGTGAAAGCATTGTTTTCGCCACCTACCAATTGTAGGGGGTCATCATAATTTGGAATGTTGACCGAACCGCCAAACATCAAATGTTCAAAAAGGTGTGCGAAGCCGGTTTTATCAGGACGCTCGTCACGCGAGCCCACATCGTAGAGTATGTTCATCACCGCGATTTGAACGGACGTGTCCTCATGAACAAATACGCGAAGGCCATTGTCGAGAGTAAAGGAAGAGTATGGTATCATGGGGCTAAAATTAGCGAACTAAAATCACACCGTGTTTGCTGAATTTTATGGGGCATGGCCCGCGAGGTGCAGGGCCACCGGGCTGGAGGCAGTCGCCACCCAACGCGCCATTCCATTTCGGGCTCCAACAATGCCTCCATCCCTTGCCCAGTTCGCTCCCAAGCTTCGGTACTTTGCGAAACTTTGCTTGCATTTCCTTCGCGCTCTTTGCGTTCAAAAATCCCAGCACCATCGAGCCCAGTTCAATTTTGTCAATTCACCCAACGCTACTTCATCAGAAAAAACTAACTTGCCCTTCACATTTTTAACTGTATGAAATGGCCGTTAAAATGCACTGCGCCCAAAGGCATAAAAATTCTGGCCATTCCATCTGACCTTAAAAAATTAAATATTAGCAGATGAAATTCGTTCGCAAAAAATATTCCAACGAAACACTTCGTGGGTTATACGAGGCACTGCTTCGCCCCCGCCTGATAGAAGAGAAAATGCTGATTTTGTTAAGGCAGAGCAAAATCACCAAATGGTTTAGCGGCATTGGCCAGGAAGCTATTTCGGTGGGCATCACACAAGCCCTTGAAAAAGATGAGTACATCCTTCCCATGCACCGCAACCTGGGCGTGTTCACAGGCCGCGAACTTCCCTTCGCAAAATTGTTTGCCCAATGGCAAGGCACTACATCTGGTTACACCAAAGGCCGCGACCGCTCGTTTCACTTTGGCACCAATGAGAATCACATCGTGGGCATGATCTCCCACCTGGGCCCGCAAAATGGGGTGGCCGATGGTATTGCGTTGGCGTGCAAGTTAAAAGGCGAAAAAAAAGTGACCGTGGTTTTTAATGGCGATGGTGGCACCAGCCAGGGCGATTTTCATGAGGCGGTAAACGTGGCTGCTGTTTGGTATCTGCCCGTGATCTTTGTGATTGAAAACAACGGCTATGGATTGTCAACACCCAGCAGCGAGCAGTTTAAATGCAAACAGTTTATCGACAAAGCCATCGGCTATGGAATGGAAGGCGTACAGGTGGATGGAAACAATATCCTTGAAGTATATGATACAGTAAAATCGCTGGCAGAAAGCATGCGCAAAAAGCCGAGGCCGGTTTTGCTCGAGTGCATCACCTTTCGCATGCGCGGCCACGAAGAAGCATCGGGCACCAAGTACGTTCCTAAAAAACTGATGGAGGAGTGGGCGAAAAAAGATCCGGTTGAAAATTTTGAAAAGTATTTGATCCGCGAAGCAGCAATCGATCAGAAACAAATTGATGCCGCCCGAAAAAAAATCAAAAAAGAAATTGATGAAGTATTGATGGAAGCGTTTAAAGAAACCTTGCCCGAAGCAAACACAGAACGGGAGATGAACGATGTGTATGCGCCATTCATTCAGCAACCAATAAACCCATCCGAAAAAACAACGGAGAAAAGATTTATAGATGCCATCAGTGACGGGCTGCGCCAAAGCATGGAGCGGCATAGCAACTTGGTGCTGATGGGCCAAGATATTGCCGGTTATGGTGGCGTGTTTAAAATCACCGAAGGCTTTGTGGAAAAATTTGGAAAAGACCGTGTGCGCAACACGCCATTGTGCGAAGCCGCCATTGTGGGCACTGGCCTTGGCTTGTCCATCAAAGGCATGAAGGCAATGGTGGAAATGCAGTTTGCCGATTTCGTTACCGAAGGCTTCAATCAAATTGTAAACAACTTGGCAAAAGTACATTGGCGCTGGGGCCAGTGTGCCGATGTAGTAGTGAGGATGCCAACCGGAGCGGGTACCGCAGCGGGGCCGTTTCATAGCCAGAGCAATGAAGCGTGGTTCTTTCACACGCCCGGATTGAAAATTGTTTATCCTTCCAACCCTTACGATGCAAAAGGTTTGTTGTGCGCTGCGCTCGAAGACCCCAATCCCTATTTATACTTCGAGCATAAACTTTTATACCGCTCGGTGAAGGATCAAGTGCCCGATGATTATTACACAGTAGAAGTAGGAAAAGCCAAGTTGGTGAGCGAAGGCTCTGATATTTCCATCATAACATACGGCATGGGTGTGCATTGGGCAAAAGAAATTTTACAAACGATGCCAGAGGTGAGTGCTGATATCCTTGACTTGCGCACGTTGCTTCCGTGGGACAAAGAAGCGGTGATGGAAACCGTAAAGAAAACCAACCGTGTATTGGTGCTTCATGAAGATACATTTACCGGAGGGATTGGCGCAGAGATTTCGGCCTGGATAAGTGAGCAGGCATTTTCTTATTTGGATGCCCCCGTAAAAAGAGTGGCGAGTTTGGATACCGCCATTCCGTTTGCCGCCACGCTTGAAAATAATTTCTTGCCGAAAGGAAGGTTGAAGGCAGCCGTTGAAGAGGTGATGGGTTTTTGATTTGATCTGCTTGCTTCTTCCAAGGTGAGCTTAATCGATGGGTAATATTATCTGTACTTTATTAATTGAAAAATCTTATGAAAGTAACAGCTATTATCCCAGATGAATTGGTGAAAGATGTAAAGAGGATCACACGAGGTACAAATATTACTGAGAGTATTATTATTGCGCTCCAATCTTTTACGGCTAAGCAAAAATTATTGGAGGTAATGGAAAAAGTCAGGAAAGAACCCCTTGTTTTCAAGAAGGGTTCACGGCCGCTAAGGTTAGAAAGATTAATCGGAAGGTGTGATTATCTTGGATACTTCAATTTGGATTGACTGCCTACCAAAACACGAAAAAATTTCCCGATAGATGGCCGCACACGGGTGTAAAAATCAGACTTTGATTTTTAATTCTGAAGTCAAAAAGGCAAGGTCTGAACAAAAATCTTTAAATTTGAAGCATCAAAATAACGCAAGTATGAACCTTCAATTAGAAATCAACATCATCAAAAAAGAGTTGGAAGAAATGCAAGACGAAAGCTTGGTTCAAACCATAAAAAGTCTTTTGAAATTTGCTCATAAAAAAACTTACGAATCAACATTGAAGCCAATGACTACAGCCCAGTACCGGGCCAGAGCAACAGCCTCTGAAAAAGACATAAAAGCTGGTCGGGTAAAAGATATTGAGGCACTCGGAAAAGAATCTGATGCATGGTAAAATGAAAATTAAAATAACTGGTAAGGCTGAGGAGAGGTTAAAAGAAATATATAATTACCATAAAAGGGAAGCATCCATTACCGTTGCACGAAGAATTAAGGATGATATTTCGGATCGGATTAAAACACTAAAGGACTTTAAAGAACTTGGCCCGTTAGATGAACATTTGGAAAAGATGGGCCTATCTCATAGAAAGTTAACACAGGGTAATTATAATTAATATAGTTTACCGCATCGAAAAAAATACCATTTTTATCACTGACATTTTTGACAGTCGCCAAGACCCAGCCAAGCAGAAACCCTAGTCGGCTAACCATAAAAGTGTCATCATCATCACTTTTTTCATTATCTTGGCCTGTTTCTTTTACTAAAAAATTGCTCAAACACTCAAACCATAGCAGCCAATCATACCCATCCATTGCAAAATGGTTAACAGCCTTTCTTATTGTTCTGTTTTCAATTCCATCGCTGGCGCAGGACAAACCCAAGGACAACAAAAAGAAAATCAAAGAAGCCCGCGAGTGGTCAACCAAGCGGAAAGAAAAAGCTACCACCCAGGATATTTCAGGAAAAAGGATACGCACCAAAAACACAAACTCCACAGCTGGCCGGGCTATTTACTCCAATCCATCGCCATACAAAAAGAAGATACGCACAGGCAAAGACAGGGCTTCAAAACCAATTGGAAATCGGATCCGGTCCCTTTCAAGAACTCCGGAAGCTGCACGCAACAATGTATATCCACAACAAGGGCCCTTCGTCAACAGGGCTTCCAAGAAAACGGAAACAGCAGCGAAAAGCCGATTTACCCGATCGGGCAAATTGAGTGTAAAGCGCACGGCCACTTCGGGTGTTTCTGTAAGGCCCCCTCGCAGCCGGTCGCGCTCAGCCGAATCTTCCCGCTCCAATGCATATCCGCAAAAGGGACCATTTGTTAACCGGCCATCAAAGAATACCCAAGGTGCTGCAAAAAGTCCTTTCAGCAGGAGGTCTAAACTTAGTGTTGGCTCAACTTCTGCCGAATCGTCACGGGGAATATTTTTTAGGCAAACAGGGCCGTTTGTAAACCGGCAATCGAGGAGCACGGAAAATGTTGCAGCCCGGAGCGGATATACCCGCACTGGAAAGCTAAGTGCGGGGCCTAAGCCTCCCGGAAAAAAGAAACGGGTGGTGCCCCGCTCGGAGTCTCAGCAATTTCTTACAGGGGGAAAAAAAAATGTCTATTGGGGAAAGTTCTCGAAAGGCGAACGGCCCATCACCACCGATGTGACGGGCAAACCATTGCGCAAGCGTAACTTCCAAACGCCAGCCAACCCGGTAATTCAGTCAAAAGATCCCTATGAAGGCCGCAAGCGTACTGGCGACCGCGCTTATTCAGGTACATTCCGTTCGGGCCATTCCAGCATATCAAAAAAAATTGAAAGACCCTGGAGAGGTGATGTATCTGGCAACGCCATCCGAAAGAGAAAAGAAAGGCAGAATCAAGTTGCCGGGGAAAGGGTAGGAACAACCAGAAAACCGGGAGGACTCAGTGCAAAAATTCAAAGTAGCTTGGATAGAAGAAGAGGAATAAAACCGGATAAGAAAGGTGGAGAAAGCATAAGCGGAAAAATCAGGAGCAACAAACCCATTGGGCCAAAGGCTCCTGGATTGGGCGCAATGATACAGGCGCGAAGCCAAAACAAAATGACTGGTAAGCGCCCCGTGAAAGGTGGTGGCGGGAGCATCAGCGGAAAATTCCAATCGAACAATCCGCTTGGTGCCAAGGCTCCTGGCTTAGGCGCAACTGTATTGGCCCGCAGCCAAAATAAAATGAAAGGAATACGCCCTGTGAAAGGTGGAGGCGGAAGCATCAGCGGAAAATTCCAGTCGAACAAACCGCTTGGTGCCAAGGCTCCTGGCATTGGGGCAACCTTATTGGCCCGCAGCCAAAACAAAATGACCGGAAAGCGCCCCGTGAAAGGTGGAGGTGGAAGCATAAGCGGAAAATTCCAATCGAACAAATCGCTTGGTGCCAAGCCACCAGGCATCTTGGCCAATAAATTGGCCAACTACCAAAGCAAATTGAACCAGAATAAATCGGCCAAAAAATTTGAACAGGGTGGGCTCAATTTCCATCGCAACAATGGCGCAGATAGAGCTCGCAAGGGAAAACTCGCACCCAGCGAAGGGGCAGGGTGGAACAACAGCAACCGCCCATTGCCTTCTGTTGACTACAGTGGAGCATCAAGGCTATCTTCCATAGTAAGGGGGAACAAAAAAAGTGCGAGCGGAAAATTGTGGAACAATCAAAACAAACCAATAGGAGCCCGCCCTCCAGGCATCCAGGCCAACAAATTGGCGAAGTACCAAAGCAAATTGAACAACAATACTTCGGCAAAGAAATTTGAACAAGGAGGCCTAAATTTCCATCGCAACAACGGGGCCGACCGTGTGCGCAAAGGCAAACTCACCCCCAGCGAAGGAGCACGATGGAACAATGGCAATCGCCCATTGCCTTCCATTGATTACAGCGGAGCATCAAGGCTTTCTTCCCTATTGAGGGGAAACAAAAAAAGTGCGAGCGGAAAATTGTGGAACAATAATGAGAAGCCTTTAATAGGGCGAACTCCGACAGCGGGTGCTTTTGCAGTGGAGTATTCAGGAAAAACAAAACTTCCGTTTTTCAAAAAGTCTTATGTAAAAAATCCAAAGTCTGCGGAGCTGGCATTGAAACAGAAAAAGCCTGGCAAATCAGTTTATATGACTGATGAACTGTATGCGAAGGTGAAAGCAAAAGCAACGGATACAAAACCAAAAGCTGTAAAGGGCTCTTTGCCTGGCGTGAAGCCATCCAGTGCCACAGTTAAAGCCAGTGAATATGCCCGCGGCATGAAAGTATATTGGGATTATAAGCACAACCCAAATAGCGCAGAAGGCGCACAAAAAACCATTGCCCCTACCAAAGCATTCAATCGGGCATCGGCCTATTCCGGAAAGGCCAGGTTGACAAAAAATTACCGGCACAACCCCGTCAGCCATAAAGATGCGCTCAAGGTAATTGCACCAGGCCGGGCATATGCACGTGTTACCGACTATCAAGGCAACGTTAAAATGCACAAGTACAATACAAAAAAGTCGATGCCCGATGCAAAGTTTGCCCATATGAAGGGAAACAATGTGAAGGGTGAGCGAACTATCTTGACGGACGTTAAGTTATTATGGGCAAAGATTTTCAAAAAGAATGCAGACCAGCCGCCTGCCGTAAAACAAAAAGGCGGACGGCCACGATACGATAAACGGGAGAAGGAATTGTGGCCTGGGCTTTACGATTAACATAAAAAAATGAATTGGATCGAATTAAAAAACCAAGATCAATTGGATATGTTACAGGCCGAATCAAAAAACCAACCAGTACTTATTTTCAAACACAGCACCACATGTTCCATCAGCCAAACTGCATTGGCCCGATTGGAAAGAAACTGGAATGAAGTGGAGATGACTTCTGTGAAGCCCTATTATTTAGACCTGCTCTGCTACCGGAATATTTCAAACAAAATAGCAGGCATGTTTGATGTTGAACACCAGTCGCCCCAGGTTATTATGTTGAAAGCGGGTGAAGTGGTGTTTCATAAATCGCATTTCGAAATCAATATTGCCAGCATCAAGCAAGCCATGCTGGCAACCGTTCCAATCAAAAATTAAACACAATAGTTTGCTTTACCGATTCTGAAAGGCTCAATGCCACAGGGCAGGTGAGTGCAGCATTTTTCAATTTTTGTTTCTGGGCATCGGTGGCCTGCAATGCCGCATGATGGAAAGTGATTTGCACCTCACTGATTTTTCGTGGGTTTGAAGCCATGTTCTTCACCACCTCCGCCCGCAAGCCTCTCAGGTCAATGCCTTCCCGCTCGGCCACTATGCCCATAATGGTCATCATGCAACTGCTAAGGGCAGCGCTTACCAAATCCGTAGGGCTAAATGCCTCTCCCTTTCCGTTATTGTCCGTGGGCGCATCGGTAACAATCGTGTTTCCCGACTTCAGGTGCTTAGCCTGGGTGCGTAAATTTCCCTGATATTCAACTTCTGCCATTAGATTCGTCATAACACTATTTTTTTTGAGTTTCTTACCCTAACTTTAACTTCGTAACAAAGTAAAGCAGCAGCATGAAGGATCGAATCAAAATTTTGCTTTTTCTTTTCCTCATCGTGGGAACATATCTGGCAACAGCCCAAACACGCGACACGTACGAATACAATTCTGAATTTACGTGGGGCATAAATAAAAATTCTGCTGGTGGGCTTATTGGAGGTCTCACTTTTAAAAAGGCAAAAAAGCGGAATGAAAAAATTCTGGAGACCTACGGCCTTGAAATCATGAATGTGAAACATCAGCAGGAAGTAAGGCGCAACTCGGCCTTCACGGGCAACGCATTCATCTACGGAAAAAGCAATTACCTATACGCGTTTCGTTTTCAATATGGCCGCGATCTGATCTTGTTCACCAAAGCCCCACAGCAGGGAGTTGAAATAAAAGCGGTGTTTGCCGCAGGTCCATCGTTGGGCATAGTGGCCCCCTATTATATTGAACGCACTGTGGACAACAGCTACTTTACCTCACAACATGAACAATACAACCCATTTAATCCGAACCATTCCTTCAACAGCATTTTGGGCACGGGCAATCTTTTCGAAGGGTTTGGCGATTCCAAAATCCAGATGGGCGGAAACCTGAAGGCAGCCATCAACTTCGAATTGGGCTTTTTAAAGAGCCAGGTCACCGGTTTTGAAGTGGGGGTTTTGGCCGATGCTTATTTTAATAAAGTGATCCTTATTCCCACCGCGGATAACAAGGCCATATTCCCGACCGTGTTTTTCACGCTTTTTTATGGGAACCGTAAGTGATCTCTAAAAAAAATTCTAAAAATCGGTGACTCCGAAATATCTTTTGGATTGTATTGCTATATTTGAAATCCTAAACTTCAATTTGTAAATGTATGGAAGCGAAAAAATCTGAAACTGCCGATCTAACAAAGAAGACGAGTTTTTTCTTTAGCATTGGCCTGTTATTTACCCTCGCCCTCGTTTTTACTTCCTTTGAATGGAAGAGCTATGAGGAAAACCTGATCGACCTTCAAGGCAAGAACACCAATGTTTTTGAAGAAATGCTTGAAGTGCCGCCCACCGAGCAACCACCACCACCTGCACCCATCATCCAACAACCTCAAATTGTAGAGGTGCCCGATGAGGAAGAAATCAAGGAAGACCTAAACTTGAAGTTTGACGTGGAAGTTACCGAAGAAACAAAAGTAGAGGAGGTAGTAGTCGCTCCTGTGGAAGAAAAAGAAAATCCAGACGAAATTTTTAGCGTAGTGGAAGAAACGGCTACCCCTAAAGGAGGCTACCCTGCTTTTTATAAATTTGTTTTTGATAAGATAAAATACCCCGCCCAGGCAAGAAGGATGGGCATTGAAGGAAAAGTATTCATTGAGTTTGTGGTGAACCGTGACGGTTCTATTGTGGATGTAAAATTCATCAAAGGAATTGGTGCAGGCTGCGATGAGGAGGCAGTACGTGTTGTGCAAAGCGCACCTGCTTGGTCACCCGGCAAGCAAAGAGGCAAACCAGTAAGGCAAAAAATGGTTATACCGATAACATTCAAATTAGGTTAATTTTTTTTCTGCCCTAATAAAAAAGCCCCGACTACAGAGTTGGGGCTTTTTTATTGGTGTGATTTATTTGCCAAGAGGTAAAGACGTAAAGCCAATTCAGACCAACCGGGGGCATTTCAAAAATACACGGTCATTTGTCGCTGACTTAGACAAGTAAAAAAATCAGCAGAAATTTCTATATGAACGGGCAGTTTTGTGTTTGGGACTAAAGTCCCTTGAAGTTTACTGTCAATTGCCACGGGCTTAAGCCCGTGGCAATTGACAACCTGCAGGAAGTGGGCTTTAGCCCAAAATATAGATGGACTATACGCGCAAATTCTATTCCTTAATGCCGACTAAAACTGGACGAGTGACCGTGCCTTTTGAAATGCACCCGACCAACCTTTTAGTCTTTACGTGAAAATCACATTTGTACCTACCCAAGCATCGTGTAATCCTGAAATTATTTTTTTGTAATTTAGGGTACCATCAAAGCATTGTATGAAACCACTAAGTAGAACCCTCCTCTTTCTGCTGATTTCAATTGCTGGTGTTGCGCAAATAGGTGCCAAAGTACAGCAGCAAAGTAAAATTTACGGCCTCTGGCAAAATTCTCAATTCGGTTATCAAATGACCCTCATGCTCAACACCGATGGCAGTGGGGAGTTTGATGGTGAGATGATCAAGTTCACCGCGCAAGCCAACAAACTATCCATTGTGCAAGCGGGGGCCACCACCATTTATACATACACACTTAATGGAAATTCACTATCGCTATCAGGTGGTGATCTTGAAGGAACAATCACCTTTTCCCGCCAAGGAAGTGTGCAATCTCCCGTGATCACGCAAGTGCCTGCGCAGCACAATGCCAATCCTACAAACGGAAATATTATTGGTGTCTGGACTGGCAATGGCGAGACGATCGAATTCAAATCTGATGGGCAGTGTACCTATCTCGGCAATCGGCTATTCGATAAAAGAAAACCAGCTCACTCTTTCTGCCAATGGGCAGCAAGTGGTTTACCTGCGTGGCAACAACACTTCGACAGGCAATGCAAAAAATAGTTCAGGGGCAGGCAACGTGGCGCAAGAGCTGGTGGGCAAGTGGTGTTACATGAGCAATTCGCTGAACAGCAGTTCGAACAAATGCATAACATTGAATGCCGATGG
>JAYVAI010000576.1:0-2393 GCA_043751075.1 Cyclobacteriaceae bacterium
CTTGAGCGCGGGTGCAAAACCTTCGTTGATAAGCACAGGGCTGGGCCGCACCACCTGCTCGTTTTTTATGCCGGGCAACAAAACCATTTTATATGGCTCCACTCATTTGGGCGGAAAGGATTGCCCCACCGATCCAGGCCGCTCGCCCGGTGGCAAGTATCTCTGGCCTGTGTATGGCACGTTCGATATTTTTGTTTCCGACCTGAAAGGAAAAATAAAAAAGCAACTGACCAACTCACCCGGCTACGATGCCGAAGCCACTATTTCCCCGAAAGGGGACAAAATTGTTTTCACGTCAACCCGGAACGGTGATTTGGATTTGTATGTGATGGACATCAACGGGAAAAATGTAAAACAGATAACAAATGAAATTGGATATGACGGAGGCGCATTCTTTTCACCGGATGGAAAAAAATTGGTGTTCCGGGCTTCGCGTCCTAAAACGGAAGAGGCAAAGAAAGAGTATTTGGATTATTTAAAACAAGGCCTGGTTGCTCCTACCGAAATGGAGCTCTTCACCTGTAATGTTGACGGCACGGATTTAAAGCAAATCACCCATCTTGGAAAAGCAAACTGGGCACCGTTCTATCATCCTGCCGGAAAGAAAATCATATTCAGTTCCAACCATAAAAGCACACGCGGTTTTCAATTCAATTTGTATATGATCAACGAAGATGGCTCTGGCCTTGAACAGATTTCGTATGATGGTGTGTTCGATTCCTTCCCCATGTTTTCGCCCGATGGAAAGAAAATAATTTTTTCAAGCAATAGAAACAACAACGGCACGCGCGATACGAATTTGTTTGTGGCCGAGTGGGTGGATTGAGAAATTGTAATGTAAGGTCAAGCATTGTCAACTGAACATTTGTCAATTGCCAGTTGCTAAATCAAATTATCCACCCCAAAAAATTTCTCTACCACAATCAGGATGGAAAGAATTCCGAGGAGCACGGGTGCTACCCATCGTATTATAATGTGCAGGTAGCTACGGGTTCTTGATTTCATATAATTTTCATTACCGTGGGTCAGCTCGGCATCCATATTGCCCATGCCCCACTGGCGAGAGATGAATATGCACATGAGGCAACCGCCCACGGTGAGGCAGATGTCGCTCATGTCGGCAATGAAGGTGAGAAAATCCTGGCCTCGGTAAAAGGTGAGTTTGTTCAAAGCAGGTATCATTCCCTGGCTCACCATACTGGGCAAACCCAGCACAAAAATCAGAAGAGCCAAAAGCCAAACAACATTTTTTCTCTTTAATTTTTTCTGGTCCACCAGATAAGCAACGGGCACTTCCAGCAACGAGATGGTGGAGGTGAGGGCCGCAAAACAAACCAGTAAGAAAAACGAACCACCAACAATGCGGCCTAAGGCAGGGCCCATCTCAGAGAAAATTTGAGGCAACACCACAAAGATAAGGGGCGGACCCGATGTGCCGATTTCTTTCGGGTCAATATTAAGTTTGAAGGCGAGGAAATGGACTAAAGGAAAAACCATCAACCCGGCAAGGAATGCCACCGAAGTGTCGGCAGCGGTAATGACCACAGCCGAAGATGTAATGTTTTCTTTTTTGCTGAGGTAGGATCCATAGGTAATTAATGCTCCCATTCCCAACGAAAGCGAGAAGAATGCCTGCTTCAAACCATCAACCACGGTTTTCACTTTCAGTTCACTGAAATCCGGAACCAAATAAAACGTTACACCCGAAAAAGCATTGGGAAGTGTGAGCGAGTAGATGATAATCCCGATAAGGATTATGTACAAAGACGGCATCATTATTTTGTTGGCCGCCTCAATCCCTTTTTGAATGCCCTGCGCAACGATAATGGCTGTGAGGGCCATGAAGATCAAAGAGAAAATAAAATTTGAATTGGATATTCCCTCCAGCGAACTCACATCAAGGATGTCGTTTACATAACTCCCAAAAAAGCCACCGAAATCCTGCTGGTTGAGCAAGTCGCCAAACGAGATGTGAAGAAAATAGCCAAACGCCCAACCTGCTACCACATTATAAAAGGAGAGTATGAAGATGCCTGCCATGATGCCAAACAAACCGAGATAGCCCCACTTGCGCCCACCGAATTTATGATACGAACCGTATGCATCGCTATTGGCCGACCGCCCGATGGCAATTTCGCCCACCATCACCGGGTAGCACAACAATAAAATGCAGGCTAAATAAACCATCAAGAAAACGGCCCCACCGTTTGCCCCTGCCAAATAAGGAAACCTCCAAATGTTGCCGAGGCCAACAGCCGATCCTGCTGCGGCAAGTATGAAACCAATGCGGCCTGAAAAATTACCTCTGTTTGACATGCGTAAAAATTTGATGTGCAAAATAGACCTTAAACTAAACTTATCAAAAAGGCGTTATACGTGGGTGAAAATCCGAT
>JAYVAI010000577.1:0-2391 GCA_043751075.1 Cyclobacteriaceae bacterium
GGTGATGCTCACCAAGGTGTCGCGATAATTTTTTTTGCTCACTGAAATGGAAATGGAGTCTGTTTTCTTTCCGAGCTTTAATTTAAAATACCCAAATTCATTGGTTACGGAGGAGGTGACGGAACTCTTTTCATACACGCTGGCCTGGGCAATTTTTTCTCCCGTTGCGCCATCTTCAATGTAGCCGTTGAGAACGAATATTGTTATGTCGCTTTTTTTTAATGGTGGAGGGGTTTTGGTAATGATGAGGTAGTTATTTTTTTCTTTGAAGTTCATGGTGCCATTAAAAATTTTATTGAGCACATCGCGCACCGGTTTGTCGGTCATGCTCAGCGAAGTAGTTTGCCCCTGCGAAATGATGGCACTGTTATAGGAGACCGAAAACCCTCCCGCCTTGCATACGCGCAAAAGCACGGACAGAATAGTTTCATCATTGGCTGTGATTGATATTTTTCTTTCAAGAATGGGTGCGGGTGCGATTGGTTGGGCAGGGGTGCTATTTTTTGCGAGCGCAAGAAAAATCAAAATCCAACAGGCGCGCATCATGGAGAATTTATTTGTCGCACCCTTTGCCACTCAAAATAAGTTGATCTTCTTTTTTGGTCAGTGTGAGGCCCATTGTTTCGGCAATTATTTCGGGATTGTCTTCTTTGAAATTGGCGGTGAGCCTGCAAGTATAAAGTGAATCGCTGGCCAAGCTGATTTTAGAATTATAAACATCGTTGAGCAGGGAGACCACATCGCGCAAATCGGTATTGTTGAAGCTGAACACTTTTGTTTTGTAAGCAAGTGTATTGGTGTCGGGTCTTTCAATCCTATAAAATTCTTTTGCCCGCTTGCTATAGATTGCTTTGTCGCCAGCCTTCAGGTTAAGTCCCGAATCGTGACGCGTATAAAACTGCACTTCGCCATGCGTAACAATAATTTCAATGGTGTCTTTGTCGGGGTATGCTTTTAGGTTGAACTCCGTGCCTATGTCGCGCACAAGAACCTCATCGGCTTCAATGATAAATGGTTTATCATCTTCGTGCTTCACGGTGAAGTAAGCCTCACCTTTTAGTTTCACTGTCCTGGTTTTTGCCCGCGGGTTATATTCGAATTCAAGCTCGGTTTGTTTGTTCATGAAAGCCATACTCCCATCGGGCAACGTATCCTGACGCGCAATTTCCTCGGTGGTAGCGGCCCATGTTTGAACGGGTGGTGCCGTGAGCGTGTAAACAAGAAAGCCTATGCCAACTAAAACAACAAAGCCCGCGGCCACACGCACAGGCGCGAAATAATTTGTTCGTGGTTTTAATGAAACCACCTTACCTTTTTTTGCGCTCAGATGGCTTCGTACTTTAATCCACGCGTCATCGGTGTTGAACTCAACTTGCACCACCGCGTTCCCTGCTTTTTCGAACAGGTGTTTTACCTGTTTAAAATATTTCTCGTTGCCCTCGTTTTGGTTTCTCCAAAGCCAAACCTCATCCTGCTCACGGGCAGTAGCTTCACCGGCCAGTACTTTGCCAATCACTCCATCCATATCGCCCTTCACATGTTCCATTTAAAAAATAAAATAGTTTGTACTGATCAACAGGATAGGCAAATACTCTTTTAGTTGTTCTCTCATTATCCTCAATGCTTTGCCTATGTGGTTCTCCACCGTCTTCACAGAAATTTGCAGTTGCTCGGCAATCTCCTGGTATTTCAATTCCTCAAAGCGGCTCAGTTGAAAAACATGGCGGCACTGTTCGGGCAATGTTTTGATGGCTTCCGCAATTTTTAATTCCAGCTCGTTGGCATACACTTTTTGCGAAACCGATTCGTGCGATGCTTCCATCACGGCCAGCTCGTGGGCAACATGCTGTTGTTTTATTTTTTCATGTTTGATCCCGTTGAGACAACTGTTGCGCACCATGCGATAGAGGTAGGCCTTGAAAGACGTTTGGATTTCAATAGTGCTGCGCTTTTCCCACACGGTAATAAAAGTAGTTTGCACAACTTCTTCGGCTTCTTCTTTATGTTGAAGAAAAGAATAGGCATAGCGGCATAGCGGTTGGTAATAGGTTCTAAACATCATCTCAAAAGCACGTTGGCTGCCCGATTGAATTTCTTCTAATGCCTTTATTTCCGATAATTCCACTGCGCTTGTAGTTACCCAGTGCAATTTACGGTTTTAAGTATTTTAGTTATGACAACCCAGGTAACCGTTACCCCTATGTGGAATTTTAAAAGACAAAAAAAAGGTCATCCGACCTGTGCGGATGACCTTTTCGGTTGACTCTTGGAGACATACGTTACCCCTTCTTTTCCCTTTCAAATTTATACACATCGGGCATTTCCGAGTCATCGTGCATAGATACTTTTAAGTCTTTGATCAACCCGTTGCTTACATCATAAACCCATCCA
>JAYVAI010000578.1:0-2390 GCA_043751075.1 Cyclobacteriaceae bacterium
GGCAAGCCAAAGGAAGCAATGAAAACAGCTTACGGAAATGCGTTTGCAATTTTTGCCTTGTCGGCCTACTATGGTGCAAGCAGTGACACCACTGCTTTAAGATTGGCCAAAGATGCGTTTGCCTGGTTGGAGAAATACAGTCATGACCGTGATAAGAAAGGATATTTTCAACATCTGCAACGCGATGGTAAAGTCATTGCAAGGCCCGATACCATTGTATCGACTGCTGAGATAGGATATAAAGACCAAAACAGTTCGATACACTTGCTGGAGGCATTTACTGAATTGTACCAGGTGTGGCCCGATCCCTTAGTAAAGGAGCGCCTCGCTGAAATGCTCTATTTGATCCGCGATACTATCACCACCGACAAGGGTTATTTGGTACTGTTCTTTCAACCCGATTGGACTCCGGTTTCATTCAGTGATTCTACAGTGGAGGTGATCAGCAAACATCACAATCTTGATCATGTTTCTTTTGGTCACGATGTGGAGACCGCCTATCTCATGTTGGAGGCATCGCATGTATTGGGAATAGAAAACGATACACAAACGCACACCATTGCCAAGAAGATGATTGACCACTCACTTGAAAAGGGTTGGGACAAAACTGTTGGCGGATTTTATGACGAAGGATATTATTTCAAAGACAGCGCGGATATGGTTATCCTCCGCGACACCAAAAACTGGTGGGCACAAGCGGAAGGTCTTAACACATTGCTCTTAATGGCCGATCTGTATCCTGAAGATGACCATGACTATTACGGAAAATTCAAATTGATGTGGCAATACATTGATGTCAACCTGATTGATCATGAGCATGGCGATTGGTATGCCGGTGGTTTAGATAAACAACCCGAAATGAAAACCGCCCTCAAGGGCAACATCTGGAAAGGCAACTATCATCAGTTTCGATCCTTGGCCAATTGCGTGAAAGCATTGAGGGAAAATCAGAGCCATTGAATAATGCTCGCATTGTCAATTGCCAAAATTGACTACGTTCAATTCTTACAATCTATTGATTTGACTTGCCCGGTGTGGGGATTGCAAACTCTTTCCAGGTTTCACCACCATCGGTTGCGCGTCCGTAAGAAACATTTTCGCTTTGATTTTGGAACTTGAGCCCGTCAATCTTGCGACCGTCATTGTGGTAAATGCCAATGTACTCTCCACCAAATGCAAGCTTAAATTTCAAGTGCAAGGGCCCTTGATTAGGGTCGCCATCGGCCCATAGCAATAGAAACCCACCAGGAGGAATGGTGGTGAGGGCACTGTTTGTTTTAGGCACGTGATAGCCCAAGGGGTTATCTTTGTCTTGCGAAAAATACATGCCGCCAATATCTACCGGAACAGTGCCCGCATTATACAGTTCAATCCAATCGTCAAACTCATCCTTGCCACTTTCTTTGTCGGGGCAGCAAGCGGTGTTGTTGGCCATAATCTCATTGATGTAAATTTTTGGAAGGTCTTCCTTTAAAAAGTACATAACGCCCGAAGCAATCAGAATGACTGCCAGAGCAACAAGGCCAAACATATTTAATGAGCTGGTCATTTTATTGATCGGTTAAGGTTGGGGATTAGGCATTGGGAAGTAGGCATTGGGCAATGTTGGTTGTCAAGAATGCATAAATATAATCTAATCATTCATAATTTTTTTAAGGAATAATCTGTGCGGTGCATGGCGGATTTACATGCATAGCGCAACAAAAGGATTGGGCCAGAAAAAAGTTACACTGATATTGGTGCCTTGATGGAAGGATGGGATTGATAATTTACGATCTCAAAATCTTCAAATTCATAATCGAACAAACTGGAAGGCTTGCGCTTGATCACCAACTGTGGCAATGGATGCGGTGCGCGCGAAAGCTGGAGTTTTGCCTGATCAATATGGTTGGAATAGAGATGCACATCGCCACCCGTCCACACAAAATCGCCCGGTTTCAGTTCGCATTGCTGGGCAACCATATAGGTAAGCAGCGCGTAGCTGGCAATGTTGAAGGGCACACCTAAAAAATAATCGGCACTGCGCTGATAAAGCTGGCAGGAAAGTTTTCCATCGGCCACATAAAATTGAAACAAGGCATGGCAGGGGGGCAACGCCATCTTATCCACTTCTGCGGGGTTCCATGCCGACACAATATGCCTGCGCGAATCCGGTTTGGTTTTTATTTGATTGAGCACTTGTGCAATCTGATCAATGTGCCGCCCATCGGGTGCGGGCCAACTGCGCCACTGGCTTCCATACACGGGGCCAAGGTCCCCATTCTCATCGGCCCACTCATCCCAAATAGATACGCCATTGTCTTTCAGGTATTTGATGTTGGTGTCGCCACGCAAAAACCAGAGCAACTCATAAATGATCGAGCGCAGATGAAGTTTTTTGGTGGTTACCA
>JAYVAI010000579.1:0-6194 GCA_043751075.1 Cyclobacteriaceae bacterium
CAAGGGTGATCTCACCGGAGTAAGAAGGTTTGGTGTTTTGAAGAAAGAGATAGAGGCCAAGGGCTGCAACCAGGAGCAAGCCCAGTATGCCGATCAAAATCCGTTTTACAATTTTCATAGGTAATTGGTAATATCGAAAGGTAACTATTTAACTTTATGGAAATCAAGAGCCCGCCCATGAAAACCTGTATGGTAATTTTCTGCCTGCTGCCTTTAGTGGCAAACACTCAAAATAAATATGGCCTCACCGCCATGAAGTTGGATGAATACCGCACGAGCGTGAAAGCGAATGCGGAGAATGAGTTGGTTAACCTCAGCGATTTTATTCCAGGCGTTGTGCTTGACATACGCTATGCAACTACCAATAATTTTACAAACGAAAAGATTTATAATTTAGCGAGAGCTTATGCGCGCAGGCCGGTGGCTGAGGCATTGAAGAAAATCCAGGCCGATTTGAAAATGCTGGGGCTGGGATTAAAAATATTTGATGGCTATCGGCCTTATTCTGCCACCGTTATGTTTTACGAAACCTACCGCGACACTACCTACGTGGCCTCACCGTATAAAGGCTCGCGCCACAATCGCGGATGTGCGCTTGACCTTACGGTGATTAACCTCAAGACGGGTCAGGAATTAAAAATGCCCACCGAGTTTGATTCATTCAAAAATGAGGCGTGGCCTTCCAGCCCGGTGAGCGATCCGGTAATACGCAAGAACCGGAAAACGTTGATTGACGCAATGGAGAAGCACGGCTTTAAAGTGAACAGTTCGGAATGGTGGCATTTTGATTTTGTGGGTTGGCAAAAATTTGCTGTGATGGATATTGATTTTGAGGAACTGGAAAATCGCTAACTTTGAGTATGGACTATAAAAAATACATTGAGATTAATCCACAAATCAGATTTGGAAAACCCTGTGTTAAGGGTACGCGAATTTCAGTTTATGATGTATTAAGTTGGCTTGCTTCAGGTATGTCAATTGATGATATCATTTCTGATTTTCCCCAATTAACCAGGGACCAGATTTTAGCCTGTCTTTCCTATTCTGCTGATAAGGAGCGCAAGGCAACCGTGGCTATATGAAATTGCTTCTTGATGAGAACATTTCATTCCGAGTTATCAAATCTATTTCATCTATTTTTCCTGAAAGTATTCATGTTACTAAATCTGAAACAAGAGTACGAATAGATGGTGACATTTTTGACTACGCACGACTCAACCAATTTACCATAGTTACCTATGATGAAGATTTTTATGACCTTCAACTACTTAGGGGTTATCCTCCAAAAATTATATGGCAGCGCTTCGGAAACGCAAGTAATTCGAAATTGACTTCCAAACTGCGTGAAAATGAGTTCGTAATAAAATCCTTTTTTAACAACCCACTCATTGGGATGTTAGAGATATATTGATTCACTACTAAAAAATTTAATCTTATTATAAACCTCAAAAATGTGCTATGGACAAAAAAAGTAAAAAATTCCTGTTTGATTATTTGAACAACGCTTCGCCCACGGGCTTTGAGCACAAGGGCCAACAGATTTGGCTCGACTACATGAAGCCGTACATGAACGACTATATGGTGGATGTGTATGGCACGGCCGTTGGCATCATCAACCCGAAGGCTTCCTACAAAGTTGTGATTGAGGCGCACGCTGACGAAATATCCTGGTTTGTAAACTACATCACCGATGAAGGCTACATCTACGTGCGCAGAAATGGTGGCTCCGATCATCAGATTGCCCCCTCCATGCGGGTGAACATCCACACCGACAAGGGAATTGTGAAAGGTGTGTTTGGCTGGCCGGCCATACACGTGCGCGATGCAGCCAAAGAAGAAACGCCCACCTTGAAAAATATTTTTATTGACATAGGTGCCGAATCAAAAAAGGAAGTGGATGCGATGGGCGTGCACGTGGGCAGTGTGATCACCTTTGAAGATGAGCTGATGGAGCTGAACAAAAACTATTTCACCGGTCGTGCGCTTGACAACCGCATGGGTGGCTATATGGTGGCCGAAGTGGCGCGCAGGCTTAGCGAGAACAAAAAGAAGTTGCCGTTCTGTTTGTATGTGGTAAATGCCGTGCAAGAGGAAATTGGTTTGCGTGGGGCCGAAATGATTTCGCGAAAGCTAAAACCTGACCTCGCCATCTGCACGGACGTAACGCACGACACGCAGTCGCCCATGTACAACAAAAAAGAAAGCGGCAATTTGAAATGCGGTGCGGGCCCAGTGATATGTTATGGCCCTGCGGTGCAAAACAATGTGCTAAAGATGATCATTGAAGTGGCACAGAAAAAGAAAATACCTTTTCAGCGCCAGGCAGTGTCGCGCTCAACAGGAACGGACACGGACTCCTTCGCCTATTCTGCCGAAGGTGTTGCCTCCGCTTTGATTTCACTTCCGCTCAAGTACATGCACACTACCGTAGAGACCGTGCACAAAGAAGATGTGGAAAACGTAATCAACCTGATTTATGAAGTGCTGCTGCAAGTGAAGCCAGGGCACGACTTCCGGTATATCAAGTGAATGGGATTGTAGGTTTACAATTCTACAATTGACAATCATTTCTTAGCGGAGCCTCCCGTTTCGGGGACTCCGCGTTAATTGAAATTTTTCAAAATCGCGGAGTCCGAGACGAGACTCCGCTTGGAATGAGTTGACAACTGGCAATTCTACAATGGTAGTGATTGTTTAATTCTTGGTTACATCAGTTTGTCATTTTTCTGTAAATTTGTATTGCCTCAAAGAAAAAAGAGACAGTGTAACACACTTATTTATTTTCGATAACAAAAACTCTATGCTAAAAACTTGCTTTGTAATTTTGATTGGTTCTGTTTTGATATCATTCACAGGGTTATCCCAAGATGAGGGTGTAATTACTAAAAAAGGAGAAGTGTCCAAGGCAAAAAATGTTTTTATTGGCATGGGATATTCTTATCGGTTTGGCAATAATAATAGTGATTACAAAGGAGGGTTCGTTTTGGAAGGTGGATTTTTAAAGCGCATCAACAGGATCCTTGCCGTTGGCCCGTCTTTTTCTTACACCAAATTTGATTATGACCGTTCTATTTCTGATTCCTTTTCTGATAAGCAAGCGCAGGGTAACAACATATTTTACGAAGCAGGTGGATATGAGATACGTGTCGTTGACATGAAGGGCGGAGACCTCCAATTCGTTTCGGCCGGGTTCAACGTAAAAGTCAACTTCATTCCGGTCAGCGAATCAAAAAAATTTACTTTCTATGCCAATGTAAAGCCATTTATACTCCTATCTAAGAAATCAGAAATAACAGCAACTTATAAGATATACTATTCAAATACCATACCGGTAGGCGATCCTAGCACGTGGTATGTCAGCACGGACACAACTCCTTTGACTTCTCCTTATTGGTCTGAAGACAATAAGTTATCTGGAGGGTTGAACGTAGGTGTGGGAGCAGCATATATCTTGCCGTCTGGTTTAGAATTTTTCTTGAATGGTTCGACAGGATTGACATTGCCCGTTTCGCATATCAGAACAAGTGAATTTCCAAATACTTTGGATAATAGCGGAACGGTTGATCAAAAGGTTAATCCCAAATATCCCCTTGTCAAAAAAGGATTCACCACGATAGTTATTTCCCTCGGAGTTGCATTTAATTTTTGATATATGCTGTTGAGCAAACTGTTCAGGCCGGGTTTCTTGATGAGTTTAATTACCCTTAGCACGGTTGCAGCTTCAGCTCAATATAAAATATACGAGAAAGGATTTGAAAGTTATAAAGCCGGAGACTTCCAAGCTTCCATAGCTAATTTTTCGGAATTCTTAACCAAGCCAACACGAGAGAAAGCACTTGATGTGGAGGTATATTACCTGCGTGGACTTTGCTATTATAAATCTAAAGACTACAAAAATTCTGTTGCCGACTTTCAAGAAGCTTTATTGTTGAATCACTCCAATAGAGGAAATATCTTTTGGTTTCTGGCTAAGAGCAATGAGAACCTTGGATTTTATCCAGATGCGTTAGATGCTCTTGAGAATGCCATAAAAGAGTTTCAAAGCGACAAGGAAAATTTAGTAAAGCTTCATTACGAACGTGGATTGATTTATCTAAAGATGGAGGATAAGGCACTTGCTTACCAAGCTCTAAAAAAGGCGTACGATATTCAACCGGGCAACACCCAAGTGAAAAGTGAATTGGGAAAGTTTAGCCCACAGGAAGTAGCTGAGCTTACTAGGAGCACTCAAGTCCCATCCCGAAAGGAGCCATCGGTAAAGAATGATAGCATTGCCCGCAATGTGCTGGCCGATTTTTATAGAAATGAAAAACGTTACGCACTCGTTATAGGTAATTCTCAATATCCAAAAAAAATTGGTGAGCTTAAAAATCCCGTTAATGATGCTACGGACATGGCTGCCGAACTGGAGAAATCAAATTTTGAAGTGCAACTGTTGACGGACGCAACCTACGGTCAGATTCGAGCTGCATTACTTAAATTTAAAGAAAAGCTGGATAGGGGAAACCGCGATGAAACGGTGGCTTTGTTTTATTTTGCAGGCCATGGACTCTACCATCAAAATGAAAATTATTTAGTTCCCGTGGATGCGCAGATTGAATATGAAGATGATATCTGGAGGTATTGTTTCCCTGTTCAACGGATGGTGCTTTCCAATATGGAGATGTCCAACTCGAGGATGAATATTGTTATTTTGGATGCTTGCCGAAGCAACCCGTTCCCTTCACTCACCCGCTCGGCAGGGCAGCAGGGACTTGGTGAAATGAAAGATGCGCGCGGCTCATTTATTGCCTATGCCACCGCTCCCGGCTCAGTGGCAAGCGATGGCACCGGACGGAATGGACTTTATACCCAGGAAATCCTGAAGGCAATTCGTAAGCCTGCCCTTACCATTGAGCAGGTCTTTAAGGAAGTGAGGTTAAATGTTCTGAGGCTTTCTGGAGATAAACAAAATACGTGGGACAGTTCAAATATTACGGGTGAATTCTATTTTAAATTTTAAAAGGATACAACTCAAGTTTACTTCCTTTACTCCAAACCTGCTGCTTCGCATCTCCCAAAAACCCGATAAGATTTACCGACTATGGATTGCACAAAGAAGATGCTGCTGCAGGTGAAGCCGGGGCACGATTTTAGGTATATCAAGTGATGTGGGAGGGTAGTTGACAATTGGTACAATTGACAATTATATAACTCGCTATCTTTGATATGATAAGCCCAAGTTTTTTTGAGGCAGTTGCGTATATTTAGGAGTTGTGGCCAATTGGGTTTGGCTCGTGGACAGATTAGACCAAGCCGACAAAATTTCGGTCGACAGAAAACAAAAATGCAAACCTACTTCTCCGCTGACAATTTGGACTCAAATAACAAACGGTCGACTTAAAAAAATTAACGAACGACTTGACCACTCCTATTCCCGACAATGACAGATGACTAACTTACCAATAATCTTATCATGAAATTACTAAACCTTTTGTTCTTTGTTGTGATTTCAAATTGTGCTAGTGGACAAACTCAACCCGCTCCGATTCCCGACCTTAACATGCCTCGGGTACTTGATGCATACAACACTGTATTCATTGAAGATTTGACATGGCTGGAGGTGCGAGATGCCATCAGAGCAGGAAAAACTTCAGTTATTATTGCCACAGGCGGAGTTGAACAAAACGGGCCCTATCTGGTTACAGGAAAGCACAATTATATTTTGCGTGCTACTGTTGAAACAATTGCGAAAAAATTGGGCAACACCTTAGTTGCTCCCTTTGTACCCTTCGTGCCCGAGGGAGATATTCAACCGCCTACTGGCCATATGTTATACCCTGGAACGATAAGTGTGAGTCAAAAGACTTTTGTTCTCTTATTGAGTGACATTGCATCGAGTTTGAAAGCACATGGATTCAAACATATTTTTTTAATTGGGGATAGCCGTGAAAACCAATCTGGAATGAAGCTAACAGCAGATTCGCTTTCCAAACAATGGGACCCCAAAATCACAACAATAAATTTTATCCCTGAGTACTATACTCAATATCCAGATGCTAAATGGCTTTCTGAAAAGGGTATCATTGAGAAAGACGAAGGCCTTCACGATGACTTTGCTACTACCGCAACTTTAATGACAGTTGATCCCCAAGTGGTCAGGATGAACGAAAGGATTAAGTCTGGAAAATTTTCGATTAACGGAGTAGAATTAG
>JAYVAI010000580.1:0-6174 GCA_043751075.1 Cyclobacteriaceae bacterium
CGCGGCCCGGCAAAGCCAATGAGCGCATTGGGTTCGGCAATATTAAAATCGCCCAGCATGGCATAAGAAGCCGTGACACCACCCGTGGTGGGGTCGGTCAATAAAGATATATAGGGAATTTTGGCTTCATCCAACAACGCAATCTTGGCCGAAGTCTTGGCCATCTGCATCAACGAAAGCCCGGCTTCCATCATGCGTGCACCACCTGATCGTGAAATCATAAGAAAAGGTTTCTTGGTTTTGAGGCTGTGATCCATGGCGCGCGCAATTTTCTCGCCTACCACAGAACCCATCGAGCCACCAATAAAGTTGAAGTCCATGCAGGCAATGGCAATGTCCAACTCATTCATCTTGCCGTAAGCCGTGCGCACGGCATCCTTTAGGTTCGACTTTACCTGCGACTCTTTAATTCTTTTTGGATATGGTTTGGTATCGGTGAACTTGAGCGGGTCGGCCGACTCCATGTTGGCATCCAACTCGGTAAATTCGTTGTTGTCAAAAAGGATTTCAAAATATTCCTGCGAGCCGATTTTTACATGGTACTCTTCTTCGGGCACCACGTAAGCATTGTTCTTAAGCTCACGCGTATGTACAATTTTTCCGGCAGGAGATTTAAACCACAAGCCATCGGGCACTTCCCGTTTGGCTTCGGTGGGGGTCATTATCCCCTTATCGGTGCGTTTGAACCACGGCATTTTTTTTATTTAAGATGTTAGATTAAGATGTGAGATGTTAGATTTAAGATGTGAGATTTATGGCTTCATCTGATCAATTCAATATAGCGGATTTTCTATTCACTCTGTGCCTACCTGCCCGACCAGCAGGTGTAGTTCAAATTTTTACAACAACAATAGTTTGGTTGTCTCCACAGAAATAATGGGAGAACCAAAAATCTAACATCTTAAATCTAACATCTTAAATCCCTTTTAAGCAATATCAATCGCGCTATCCAAATACACATCTTGTATGGCCTGAAGTATTTCCACGCCTTCTTTCATGGGCCGTTGAAATGCCTTCCTTCCAGATATCAAGCCCATGCCACCGGCACGTTTGTTGATCACGGCTGTGCGCACGGCATCGGCCATGTCAGTAGTGCCTTTCGAGTCGCCACCGGAATTGATAAGGCCTGCGCGGCCCATGTAGCAATTCACCACTTGATAACGGCACAAATCAATTGGGTGATCGGATGTTAGCTCCGTATAGATACGCTCGTCCAATTTGCCATAGCTGCTGCCGCCCGTGTTCAATGCCTTGTAGCCACCGTTGTTGGTGGCCAATTTTTGTTTGATGATATCCGCTTGAATAGTTACGCCCAAGTGATTGGCCTGGCCGGTTAAATCAGCCGAGGTGTGATAATCAACACCGTCTTTTTTGAAGCCATCATTTCTAGTGTAGCACCATAGTATGGTGGCCATGCCAAGTTGATGGGCTTTCTCAAATGCCTTGGATACTTCTTGTATTTGGCGCGTTGCATTTTCCGATCCAAAATAGATGGTGGCACCAACGGCCACGGCCCCCAGGTTCCACGCATCTTCCACAGAGCCAAACATGATCTGGTCGGCTTTGTTGGGATAAGTAAGCAGTTCGTTGTGGTTGATCTTTACAATGAAAGGTATTTTGTGTGCATACTTGCGCGACATCAAAGCAAGTCCGCCAAAGGTTGTGGCCACGGCATTGCAACCGCCCGCCATAGCAAGTTTTATAATATTTTCAGGATCGAAATAGATAGGGTTTTTGGCAAACGAAGCACCGGCACTGTGTTCAATGCCTTGGTCTATTGGTAGGATGGAAAGAAATCCTGTTCCGCCCAGGCGGCCTCCATTAAATAGGGTTTGTAAGCTGCGGATGGTTTGCGTGTTTCTGTTGGAAAGTGAAAATATGCGATCTACATAATCGGGGCCGGGCAGGTGAAGTTGATCCTTCGAAATTGTTTTGCTTTTGTGGGTAAGGAGGGAGTCAGCGTCTTTGCCAAGCAATGCACTTATGTTAGGGTTTGCCATAATTTTTTATTGGAAAGTGAGGGGCAAATATAAGGTTATAGCCTATCAACTCCAATGAGATTTGCACACGCTAGGCTTGGGGATGGCTAAAACAAAAAACCCATTCCAGATTCTGAAATGGGTTTGTAAAATCCTTTATAATAATCTTTATGCTTCTTTGACAACGGCAATCCGCTCCTTTATCCTTGCCGATTTGCCCTGGCGGCCTTTCAAATAATAAAGTTTTGCCCTGCGCACTTTACCGGCCTTTACAAACTCGATTTTATCTATGCTTGGAGTGAGAAGCGGAAAAATCCTTTCCACGCCTACACCATTCGATACTTTTCTTACCGAAAAACTCTCGCCATTGGTTCCGGTTCCTCTACGGTAAAGCACCACGCCTTGAAATTGCTGTATCCTTTCTTTGTTTCCTTCGCTGATCTTTACATGCACATTGATCGTATCGCCAGGCTTGAAAGAAGGAAAAGTAGTCCTCTTTGCTGCCAGCTCCTGCTCAACTAATTTAATTAAATCGGCCATAACACTCGTTTTTAAAATGGACTGCAAATATAGTTTAAGAAAGCAGAATTAATAAGGCCGGATTTAAAGATTTTGCCTTTTATCCATCATTAAGGGCTTGTTGCTTTAATAAATAAGGCGGGCTGAACAAAAAGTCGCAATTGGATTGAAATGTCATACCGGGCTTTGACCCGGTATCTCGTTAGTCGCACATAAAACAAGATCGCGGCTCAAGGCCGCGATGACAGAAACGACTTTTTAGTCAGCCCGGCCTTATTTAGTGCGACAATTTGTTATGTGCCCTCAATAAGTCCGGGCCTGCGCTCTTTGGTCCTTTGCAAAGCCTGTTCCTGTCGCCAATTCTCAATTTTTTCTTCATGGCCCGAAAGCAACACTTCCGGCACTCTCCAACCATTGTATTCAGCCGGGCGCGTGTAAACAGGTGGGGCTATCAGGCCATCTTGAAATGAGTCGGTGAGTGCCGAGGTCTCATCCGAAAGTACACCCGGTATAAGGCGGATGATGGCATCCGAAACCACGGCCGCAGCCAACTCGCCCCCCGAAAGCACATAATCTCCTATGCTTATTTCCTGTGTTATCAAATGTTCGCGCACGCGTTCATCCACGCCTTTATAATGTCCGCACAGGATGATGATGTTTTTTTTAAGGCTCAACTGGTTGGCCAGCGATTGGGTGAACAACTCTCCATCGGGGCTCATGTAGATGATCTCATCGTAAGCCCTTACTGATTTTAATTTTGAGATGCACCGGTCAATGGGTTCGATCATCATCACCATGCCGGCACCACCGCCAAAGGCATAGTCGTCAGTGGCTTTATGCTTATTGGTGGCAAAAGGTCTCAGATCATGTATTTCTATTTCTACAATTCCTTTTGCCTGAGCACGCTTTAAAATGGAATCAGAGAAGGGGCTGTCCAGCAACCGGGGGAGACAGGTGATTATATCAATGCGCATGGTGCTAAGTTAATGCGGTGTATGACATTTTGCATCTTCTACTTGCCAATTTAAGTGGAGCGGTAATAGGAATCTTAGTGACAAAAGAACTAAATCCCGTGGAGGATGCTGTATTTTGAAACTTAAGTGCGCTGGCCGGACAAAAAGGCGAGGGTGCGATGGGATGCGGGGAGAAGCCTGCCCGTTCGGTCAGGCGGGCATCTTTTTGTCTTGACTTTTTTCCCCAATGGGATGCCTTTGGCGTGGGTACTTTTTTGTGCCTGCCTGCGGCAAAGGCAGGTCAAGACAAAAAAGTGCCAAATCAAAAATTGAAACCAAATAAGAACAAACTAAAAAACTAAAAAAATTGAATCTACCATGTACGTACCGGTCAGTGCGATTTGTCATCCACTCTACTTCAAGAATCATCATCCATCATCCATCATTGTAAATTCAAATTTGAATATCGAATGATGATTAATCCTACTTTGTCAAGTTCTAAATTTATGACAAGATCAAAACGGATTATCAAAAGAGATAAGTCCTGAATGAAAGTCACCGCTCTCTTTCTCGCCTTAGCGAAGCGATGACATTTTCATTAAGTGGAAGTAACATGACAAAGTAGGATTAACGAAGTTTGAATGATGAAGTTGGAAAATCACTTCTTGCCATTTTTGGCTAAGATAAGATTTGAGTTGTTAGATACTAAATGTCCAGAAAGCCTTCGGGCAAACTTACTTTAATGGTCTTCTTCGATTTGTTGATGCTTTTAATAAAAGGGCCGTTTACCGGGATCAGTATTTCTTTTCCATTGCAATCTATTTCTAAAAGTCGGCTGGGGCCGGATTGGATCACCTGTTTCAAAAAACCCAAATGACCAAGGTTTTCATCTTCAATAACAAACCCAACAATTTCATCATTGTAAAATTCACCTCGCTTGAGGGGTGGCCTCACCGATTTGCTTAGATAAAGTGTGGAGCCCTTCAAGCCCATGGCCTGCTCAATGGTATTTACATCTTCGAATTTGATAAAGGCTTTGTCGGTGCGGTCGGAAAAGGACTTTATGAAATGTGGCACCAGCGTTCCTTTTATCTCTAAAAAAACAGACTCGATGGAATCCAACTCGATAGGTTCAGTAATGATGGCCGTCACCTCGCCCTTTAGCCCGTGGGTTTTTGATATGTATCCAATGGAGTAGCAGTCTTGCTTGTTCATGATTCAAAATAAAAATGCCAACACGAAAAGCGCGCTGGCATCTATTAAAATGTTTTATATATCTATGCCTCAGTTACAGCCGGAGCTTCACCTTCGGGCTGTGCTTCTGCAACAACAACGGGAGCAGCGGCAGCTACTTCAGCTTTTTTGCGGATTGCCTCAGTGCGGGCTTCTTTCACTTTGGTTTCAGCGTCTTTGCGGGCTTTTGCCAAGTCTTGTTTGCTCTTGGTAAGGGTATCTTTCTTAGCTTGATTTTTACTCTCTTTAGCCTGTTGCCAGTCGGCCAATTTAGAATCGGCAACTTCTTGCGTAATAGCTCCTTTGATCACACCAATCTGAAGGTGTCTTTTAAGCATCACACCGTGGTGCGAAAGCATGGCCTTCACCGTTTCGGTTGGTTGCGCACCTTTCATCAGCCAATCAAACGCTTTTGTGTCGTCCAAAACAATGGAAGCAGGATTTGTGGCTGGATTATAAGTGCCAATTTTTTCGATGAACTTACCATCGCGAGGTGATCTTGCATCAGCAACAACTACATCGTAAAGAGCTAACTTCTTGCGGCCTCTGCGGGCCAATCTGATTTTAACAGCCATTTTTCTAAGTTTTAATGTTGGATCTCGTCCGTTTTTTAAAAGGAGTGCAAATGTAGATGATTTTGCCATTTAAGCAACCCCAGCTTTAGGGAAATCGCTTTTAAGAATTTTAAGACCTATAATGTTTTGGATGGGCTGTTTTAATTGCCACGACCCTGCCTACCAGACAGCTACCGGACAGGCAGGCTTTAGGTCGAGGATTCGTGGCAATTATGACCACCTTAAATGAACAAGGCCGAAAATTTTATTGATTGATGTTTTTTATAAGCGATTTCCCTGACCCCAGCTTTATAAGAAATCAATAAACCTTGTTTAAGACATCAAAAAATTAATATTTGATTAAGCGATTATTGGGTTTTCATATATTGCAGCCACTTTTTACATTTGGTATCTTTTCAAAAATAACCATGGACAAGTATTCTTATATCTCAAATGCAGATGTTGGCTATCTCGACCAACTGTATCAGAACTACAAACAAAACCCAGGCTCGGTTGATGCCACCTGGCAGAAATTTTTTGAGGGCTACGATTTCTCGCAGCAGCGCTTTGGCGAAAATGGCGGCAAGGAAGTTGACGGTGCCAGCATCAAAGAAACGCAAGTGCGCAACTTGATCTTTCAATACAGGTCTTTTGGCCATTTGAAATCGAATACCAATCCCGTAAGGCCGCGCAGAAACCACAATGTAAACTTTGATCACAAAAGTGTTGGGCTTACCGATGCTGACTTGGATGCTGAATTTGATGTGGGTGCCGAGATTGGAATGGGCAGGGCAACACTTCGCAAAATCATAGAAAAATTACAAACCGTATATATTGGCCCCATTGGGTTCGAATACAATTTCATCCGCAACGATGAAGTGCGCCAATGGTTTTTTAATAAGTGCGAGAAGGAATACTATAACAACAATCCTTCGC
>JAYVAI010000581.1:0-6154 GCA_043751075.1 Cyclobacteriaceae bacterium
TAATGTGATAATAATACGATTGTCGCCTATTGTTTGATTGAGATATTCTGCGAAGTTAGTAAGTGTTGACATGGATTGGAGGGCTCCAACGGCCAGCAAAATACCAAGAAAGAATAGAACGCTTGGCATGTCAATACGGCCTAAAGCATTGGCGGCTGTATACTGCTTTTTGACTGCCTCGTCCAAATCGGGATTAATAAGTTCAGAAACGACCCAGATAACACCAAGGCCTAGCATCATACCTAAGTATGGAGGAAGATGAGTTGTTGTTTTAAATATCGGAACAGAAATTAACGCACCAAGACCAAGAAATAACATAAGGTTACCACTGGTGACTTGATGATGAGCAGCATCCGTCTTTTCCTCATGGGCGCCTAAGCTCCCCTTCAACGTAAAGTTTAAGTAAATCAGCGGAACAAGCATGCATACTATGCTGGGGATAAAAGTTGCCTTAATGATTTCATACGCTGAAATTTGACCGCCAATCCATAACATAGTCGTAGTTACATCCCCGATTGGAGACCATGCACCACCTGCATTTGCGGCAATGATGATCATCCCCGCAAAAAATAATCTCATTTCCTTCGCTGGGATGAGTTTGCGTATAAGCGAAATCATAACGATAGTGGTAGTAAGATTATCCAATGCAGCCGATAGAAAGAAGGTTACCCAGCATACAATCCAAAGAAGCTTCTTGGGACTTTTCGTATTAATACGATCGGTTATAAATCGAAAGCCATGATGAGCGTCCACCAATTCTACAATAGTCATTGCACCCATTAAAAAGAAAAGAATCTGTGCAATTTCGTTTAGTTGATGACCGAGTGATTCAACAACATATTCGGTATGTATCTGGCTAGTCGTTAATAAAGCAAAGTCTTTCGTATGAGACTTAAGGTCATTGATAAAAGTTGTGTAATGTTCACTCTGAAGTAAAGTTTCCGGAGGGCCAAATAAGACAAACAAAGTCCAGCAGAGAACGCCAGTGACTAAAGCGGTGGCAGTTTTATTGATTTTAATTGGATGTTCTAGTGCAATAAGAACGTAACCGAATACAAAAACAATTACGATGACAAATTCCATAGGTTATTTTGTTTGTATTGTTAATTAGATGCCGCCATAAATGTTACCGCTTTGCAAGGGTGGTTTTTTTAGTTTCTGTTTTACCTGTTGTGATTTCATCGGGCCTATCAAAATCAATGACCACTGGTGCAGCAATAAATATAGAAGAATATGTACCTACAACTATACCAACGAATAAGGCGAAAGAGAATCCTCTCAAAACCTCGCCACCAAAAAGCAAAAGAGCAATAACAACAAACAATGTTGTGCCACCGGTAATCAGGGTTCTACTTAAAGTGATATTTAAAGCGTCATTAAATATCTGAACACGGTCGCTTTTTGTACCTACCCCAAGCTGCTCCCTGATCCTGTCATAAATGATTACTGTATCGTTGATCGAATAACCAATGATAGTAAGGATGGCGGCAACAAATACCTGATCGATTTCAAAAGAAATACCAAAAGCCCGGGCAATGGCAAACGAAGCAAAAACAAATAGTCCGTCATGTAAAGTAGCAATGATAGCGCCCGCACTGTATTGCCATTTTCTAAATCGGATCAGGATATAAAGAAAAATGCCCAAGAGAGAGAACAGGCTGGCTTCAAACGCAGAATCTTTGATGTCATCGGCTACTGTGGCTCCAACCTTGGTTGAGCTCGAAATCGTGAAATGCTGATCGTCAACTTTTGTGTCTTGTTCAGCAAATTTCAATCCTGTATAAGATTCAACACCACTTACAAGGGCCAATTTTACATTCTCATCGGCAGCATCGGTATCATCATCAATTAGATAAGATGTAGTGACTTTCATTACGTTATTGCTTCCATAATTCTTTACCTCTGTGCCCTCGTTATGAAAACTTTTTGATAGTGCGGTCCGAACCTCTGTGGCAACAACCGGTTTGCTGAACGAAACAATGTATGATCGCCCTCCTTTAAAATCTACACCTAAGTTCAACCCCTGAACGGCAACTAATATGAAGCCAATCAGAATGATTGTTCCGGAAATCAAATAGGTGATTTTCCGTTTTCCAATAAAATCATAATTGCGAGTGCCTTCCAATAAGGATGAAAATCCTGTTGTAAAAGAAAGTTTTGATTCATCTCCTTTACGCACCATCCATTCAATAATCACTCTTGAAATATAAACTGCTGAGAAAAAAGAAGTGGCTATGCCAATCATTAATGTAATAGCAAATCCTTTAAGTGGCCCTTGTCCAAGTATAAAGAGAAAAAGTGCTGTTAGGAAAGTAGTTATGTTAGAATCGAATATTGAGGCGAATGCCCTCTCATATCCTCTTTTAATAGCTTCCCTTAGTTTTCGGCCATTTCTCATTTCTTCACGGATGCGCTCAAAGATCAACACATTGGCATCTACAGCCATACCCATGGTGAGTACGATGCCCGCAATGCCGGGTAATGTAAGTGCTGCATTGAGTTGGGCTAATATGCCAAGGATGAAAAAGATATTAAAGAGCAATGCTATGTTCGCCACCAGGCCACCTTTAGAATAATACGCTACCATAAAGAGGACTACAATAGCTAATCCAGATAGCATAGAGACGATACCTTGATTCTGTGCAGTTTTTCCCAAAGAAGGACCAACAATAGCTTCTTCCACGATTCGTGTTGGAGCGGGAAGCGAACCTGCCTTAAGGACATTTGCCAAGTCTTTTGCTTCTTCCAGAGAAAAACTGCCAGTAATTTGAGAGTTACCGTTTGGAATCTCACCCTGAACGGTAGGCGCGGTATACACATAATTATCCAGTACGATGGCTATTCTCCCTTGAGGAGATTTACTCGCAGCATTGGCAGTTATCTTGGCCCAGGTACGCGAACCGCTGGCGTTCATTGTCATACTTACTGCCGGTCTTGCGTACTGATCGTAATCCAATCGGGCATCGTTTATGACTTCAGCACTCAGTAAGGGCAAACCGGAGCGCCCGATATTAACAAAATTCAATTGGATAATTTCAACCCCTTGAGCCGCATTTGACTCTGGCTTCACATTCCATAAGTATCCAATGGTGCGCGGAAATAAAGTCTTAATGTCATCCCTTTTCAGGGTTCGATTAACTTCGCTCGTGTCTTTTAAGTCATAAGTAAAGGGTGCCCCCGAGCTACTGAATCTGAAAAGAGCTGAAAGAGTACTGTTCGTGAGGGAGTCAAGATTATTTCCAGTACTGTCTTGTCCGCTCAGCAATTGCTTTTCAAGTGCTGTTAGTGTGGTGTCTTTAGCTAAATCATCGGAAAGGTTTTTTGGATTTTCTTGAACAATCTTTTTTGAATTTTGCTCTCTTGCAAATAGTTGATTAATGGCAACAAGGGAGCGGTTTAGTACCGGATCATTGTATTCCACTATTTCCCAAAATTGAAGTTGTGCGATTCCCTGAAGAAGTTTCCTTACCCGCTGTGGGTTATCAGCCCCTGGTATTTCAATCTGTATCGCTCCTGATCCTTGAAGGCGCTGAATGTTAGGTTGAGATGTTCCAAACTGATCAATCCTTGTTTTAAGAATAGTAAAGGATCTGTCAATGGCACTTTCAACTTCGGCTTTTAAGAATTTAATAACAACTTCGTCACTGTCTGAAAGGCTTACTCTTCCTTTGGTTGCAAGGGAGGAAAAGAAAGTTGATAGTTTAGCGTCAGGATATTCTTCTTTAAAAGCAATATAAAACAGATCGGTAAAATCATCCTGACTGTTTTTCTGAAGTTCCCGCGCCTTCTTTAATACAAGTTTGAATTTCGGCTCTTGAATATTACCACTCAAACTTGTTATGATGTCAACTGGAGAGACTTCCAAAACAACGTGCATGCCTCCCTGTAGATCAAGGCCGAGGCTCAATTCGTTTTCCTTAACCTCTTTATACGTGTATTCCTTTCCGAAAAGGTTATAGACAGGTTTGTTCCAGAGGGAATCAAGGTAGTTTTGTTTTTTCGACAAATTAACTGTACCAATCAGGTCTGTTGCATACGTAGTTGCTTGCTGCTGAACGTTACGTGATACAAAAGTGAACGATAGATAGTATAAGCAAAGCAGTGAAATGATAATAGAAAGGACAATGACAACTCCTTTGTTGCGCATAAGATTAAAATTAAAAATTGGAAAATAGATTAAAGATCATTTCCCCGAATGGTTCGGGAAAATGAGTAACAGAAAAAAAGAACTTTCTGTTTAAGGAGCGTTGGTGGAAATAATTACCCGAAACAGGATATTGAATAATGTAGCCTGATGGGGAGGAACAAATGTTAAAGGGTAACTTTCATTGACATAAAGGAATAAAACGGCAATAAGAGAGGCAAAACTTTCGCTGACTTGAATGACGGATGCATTCATTGTAGCATCCTGAATTTGGCTAATTTGAGGGCTATCTTCCTTGTTGGCTGATTTGTTGCTGTTGGGCTGATTTAAGAATTGCCTTTGTTCGATTGATTTCCCAAAGCCAGCGTTTGAATAGTTGATTGGCAAATGGTGACAACTATATGTAAGATCACTGGACTGAACATTACTATTCTCAATCGAAGCCGTTGAAGGGGTAACCGATAAAGCCGATACCAGCAAGAATAGTAGATATGTTAGCTTCGCTTTCATGTGTTTGCACAGCAAATTAACAGGTTTAATCTAATAATTAATGTAGATACACATAGTTATTTAATAGAATTCGTCTTCAATGGCAGAGATTTGGCTCTTTTGAGCTGTCCTTGAAGTAGGTTTACAAAAAAAGAATTTATTCTCTGCCAAAGACTTGCTCCGTTAGTATCCAGTCCATCGCAATTGAGACAGTTTTCGTTCTTTTGCGTGCACATGCAAGTCGTTCGAAGAATGTTTTCAGGCTTACAGTAAATCAATGTCAAAAAAAATAATCACTTGTCATCTTTGTGATAATTGTAGTACAACACCATCCCGCAATCACATTCATAACATCCGCCACACGATACACTGCACTTTCGCGGCCCCAGGCCTGCCTTATTGCTGACAAGTTGCTCTCCAGTAGAGCTTGCTTCCTCTTCAGGCCGATGTGCCAAGTCTAATGATTTATCCCAACAAAGTCACCAACCATTTATCAGTACATTACCATTTTTAATAACTGTCTATGCAGCAGCAACACCATGCCGCAAGATTTCTTTCACAAAAGCATTGTTGTTTTCCGTATCCTCTTCCGAGAATGGATGGAGTTCCAACAGAGGATATTTTGAAACTATGGAAGCGATGGGTTCAATATCCACTGTGCCGCAACCGACAAATTTTTTGTCCCATACGGCTAAGTCAATATCACTCAACGGATGTGGGCGGCCTTTGGCATACGAACCGAACAACACGACCCGGCTCGGTGAATAACCAGCCGATTTCAAGTCTGCAATAAATCCTGTAATGCGTTGCTCTAAAGCTTTTCGAGTAAGCATGTCTTTAATTTCAAAATCTTTTCAACCTGGCTGGCCAAATAACTTTCGGTAGCCACATTATAAATTTTTTCTTTATAGTCGGGGTAGCGTGTGTCAATACTCCATTGGTTTACGATGGCGAGATAATCATAATCCTCAGTGGGCAAATCAAGTTCCGTTTGATTGTGCAGGTTTTGCAGATCGTGCGTGCGTGGTGGTTGGTTATCAATATTATCTTTCACCCAATGCGCTTTCAGCAATTTTTCTGTTACCACTGTGTACTACGTAGTTTAGGCGACATGAAAAACTGATAAAGACTAAGCGTTAAGGCACACAGAATGTCGCTTAAGTAATGAACGAAGTAGTAAGTGCAACATAAAGAGAGCCATTACACGCTGACTTCCTTTCTGGAGGTAAATTGCTGTTTCCCAGTTGCGCTCGGCTTCGCGTTTCCAATAAGCAATATGTTCTTCTTTTGTCAACATAACCATTCAAAGATACTACTTCGGTCATTGCTTAGACGACACTTTTATGGCTTAAACTCTTGGGTAATTATTCATTTTTTGTTGCCTTAGTAAAACCGTCAAAATAACTTGTACACTTCTGGCTTGAAAAAAAATACTTAGCGGCCTGGCGAGGCGCCATTGGGCTATCCGTTCCAAGTCCGTCCCCCCACAAAATCCACGCGCTTCGGGCTTTCCTCTACTAT
>JAYVAI010000582.1:0-2373 GCA_043751075.1 Cyclobacteriaceae bacterium
TTGTGGCACAACAAGGGCAGCAAGTGAATCTACTATTGCCAAGGAGTCAGCTAAGTTCTTAGCCTCGTCAATTTTTTTTCCACCGCAAGCAACCATTGCCACAGCAAAGCCACATACGATAAGAGATGCGATAATTTTTTTCATAGTTAACTGGTTATTTGAATTTGGGCGCAAATATACAAGGCCATATATATATTGTACCTATTTGAGCGGGAAATATTAGAAATATGTTAGAGAAAACTCTGTGATTACCGAGCGCAACCGTTTCCTTAGCTATTTCTTCCTAAAAAACAAACGTATTGGCACGCCTTCAAAGTCAAATTTTTCGCGGAGACGGTTTTCCAAAAAGCGGGTATAGCTCTCCTGGATATATTGCGGATGGTTGCAGAAAAATGCAAAGGCTGGCGACTTGCCCGGCACCTGGGTAATGTATTTTATCTGAATGTGCTTGCCCTTGATGGCGGCTGGCGGGTAATGGGCAATTTCAGGAAGCATGGCATCGTTCAGTTGCGATGTGGGCACCTTCTTGGTTTTGTTTGCATAGACCACCACCGCTTTTTCTATTACCTGAAAAATACGCTGCTTGGTAATCACGGATGCAAAAATCATGGGAATGTAATTGATCGGGGCCAGGCTCTCCAGCATTTCCTTCCTGATCTTCTCTGCCGTCTTCGTATCTTTTTCTATCAGGTCCCACTTGTTCACCATGATCACAATGCCCTTGCTTTGCTTTTGTGCCAGGGTGATGATGTTCACGTCCTGCGATTCCAGTCCACGCTCAGCGTCAATCACCACAATGCACACATCACTGTCTTCCAGTGCGCGCAGCGAGCGGAGCACCGAATAGAACTCAACATCTTTTGTCACTTTGCTTTTCTTGCGGATGCCCGCGGTATCGATCAAAATAAAATCATTGCCATACATTTTGTAGCGCGAATGAATGGCATCGCGGGTGGTGCCTGCCTCATCGGTTACAATGCTGCGCTCAATGCCCAGCAGCACATTCAAGAATGAAGACTTGCCCACGTTGGGGCGGCCCAGTATTGAGATTTTAGGAACACCGGCATCGGGGTCTTCAACTCCTTCAGAAGCAAATACTTTCACGAGTTCATCCAACAGTTCACCGGTGCCAGATCCGTTTTCGGCAGAGAGCGGATATATTTCGCCCAGGCCCAATCCATAAAATTCATTGGCATCCACATATTGGCGAGGAGTGTCTGCTTTGTTGGCGGCAATGAACACGGGCTTCTTGGACTTGCGTATGATGTTCGCAAATTCTTTGTCGTAGCCGGTGAGCCCATCTTTGCAATCCACCATAAAGATCACGGCAGTACATTCTTCAAGGGCCATTTCCACCTGCTTGCGTATCTGCGATTCGAACTTATCCTCTGAGCCAGTTACGTAGCCCCCGGTGTCGATCACGGTAAAGTATTTACCAATCCACTCGGCCGCGCCATAGTGGCGGTCGCGGGTTACACCCGGCTCATTGTCCATGATTGCCTGGCGCTGTTCTACCAATCGGTTAAAGAAAGTTGACTTGCCAACATTTGGCCTTCCTACTATTGCTACAATATTTGCCATTACTCCGTTATCAATGTTCAAATTGGAGAAATAGGCCCCAATTGGTAAAAATCAATCTGCAAAGTTGGGGATTAAAGTCCATTGTTCAATGTGGCGTTTGAAATTCAAATTTGAATGTAGGTTTGATGAAATACAAAGGAGGAATGAGGACGAGGAAGGATAATCAAATACGGATTTAAAGAGCGTAAAAATCGAACCACAAAGACTCAAAGGCCTGCCTACCGGTCAGGCAGGCACTAAGTTTCACTGAGAAATATATTGAAATTCAATTCATGCGTAACATCAGTTATTAACCAAATAAAAACAGTTAGCGCAGACTTACATAAAATTTAAAAGATATGGGAGAAAGAAAAACTACATTTCTTAACAATACTCCTGGTGTATGAACACAAAACCAAAAATCAATTAAATGAAAATTATTATCCTCCCTGCCATCCTTACGGGATTGTTGTTGATCAGCATCTCATGCAAACAGGATCCGGCAACTACTGAATCCACAACAACTTCCGTTGACTCTGGTTTTGTAGCCCGCCCTGTGGCTGTTCCCAAACAAGATGTAAAAGCACTTGAGACCGGACAATCTGCCCCTGATTTTAGACTGCCTGACGTTTATGGAAAGTTTGTTTCGCTCAATGACTTTAGCGATGCCCAAGTTCTGGTGATTATTTTTCATTGCAACCATTGCCCCACTGCGCAGGCATACGAAGACAGGATGATCAGCCTCACCAATGATTACAAAGACAAAGGTGTTGCTATTGTTGCTATCATGCCCAACAGCGCGATGGGCCTTCT
>JAYVAI010000583.1:0-17040 GCA_043751075.1 Cyclobacteriaceae bacterium
GCCACTTATGGTTGTAGGACTATCTTTTAAGGCTCTCATCCCATGAGCCTGCATGCTGGCATACACCCCTACGCATCCTGTCAAAACCGGTCAGCCCCAGTTAAAAAAATAAGCAGAAGGCAAAAATTTGGGCTTGACCACCGAAGTCATAGACGAAGGTGGGCGGCTCGCGGGCCTTCCCTGCCCGTCCGGTCAGGCGGGCACTTCTATCCCTGCCGCAAAATTCAAAGAACGATTCTCATTTCTGAGTGGGTGACAAAAGTAAGAGAATTTTGGTTCCAATTAATAAAACTAAAAACCTACCTTAGTATCAGCAACTCATGCTAAGTTCAAAACCAAAAAACCAAAACTGTTATGAAAAAATTATTTATGTCCTTGCTGCTCTTGTCATTCCTTTCGGCCTGCACGGTTACTGTGCAGAAGGATTTGATCAACTACATAAATGTGGAAATGCCCAAACTGACAGACCTGGAAGCGAAGGCCATTGACGCATACGGTAGTGGGCCGGAGAAAATTACCAGAACGATTCGATCATGTACTATACCATTCAGCAAAATGTGATACCACCTTATGAAGAGTTTTATTCCATCCTCCAATCCATCAAGCCAGCCACGCCCGAAGTGCAGAAGATGCACCAGGAATATGTGCTGGCCGCTGCCGATCAATTGGAGGCTTTTAAATTGGTGATGGAAGCTATCGAAAAACAAGATACACAAATCATTGATAAAGCAAATAAAGATTTGGACTTGGCAAAAGCATTGATTGCCCAATGGAGAAGCGATTTAGAGGAGTTGTGCAAAACGCACGATGTAGTGATGGGGGAGTAAATAAAAAGTAGGCAGTATTGCAGTAAGCAGTAGGCGGTAACTGTTTTAGGGAAATTTTCAAAATAACTTGTACAATTTATGTACGATGTACTTCGGCCCGGGATAGTAGAGGAAAGCCCGAAGCGTGTGGATTTTGAGGGGGGACGGACTTGGAACGGATAGCCTGGTGGCCCCGAAGTTTCGGGGCCAGGCCGCTAAGTATTTTTTTTTCAAGCCAGAAGTGTACAAGTTATTTTGACAGTTTTACTAATTTGGATTTTCTCCAATCAGTTTTAAATACCTTTCCCAAACCTTGCTACTAACCTTCCTTCCCAGTTTCAACCCCTCTACATTATCGGCTTGAATGTGATAGCCACCCAACACGCGCGATAGGCCGGCCATTTCTGCCGTTTCGGTAAACGTGGGAAAATCCAGTGTCACCGTATCGCTTGCATGATCGGGCTCTGTGAGTACGCCTGCAATCATTTTCTTGGTCAAACCAAAATCATCTTTACCGGTAAATTGCCGCAATGCTTCCGCGCAAGCGCCACTTACACAACTATGACCTGAAACATAACTTGGAAACGGTGGGCACAAAAATGTTTCCGGTGAATAGGGCCGCCACTCTTCTCCTTTCATTTCAATCATTCCTTTATCGGGGCCGCCCCAGCCTTTGATCGTTTTGCCTTTGTATTGATCATGCACGAGTGCATACGGCCTCGCATAATCGTATTTCATTTTCGTGTCCCATGCCGCAATGAATGCATCCATCGCGGTGGCCAGAACCAGAAAATACATTTTCACATCATCATCCAACGTGTGATTATCTCGTATGGAAACATCCTGAGCAAAAATCAACCAATGCCCTGCTTGTTGCACCGACTTGGGGCCATCGCGCATAAACTCCACCAATGCCTTTTGTGAAGGTGTGAGCGTTGACTGTAATTCAACCGCTTCTTTTACTTCGTTGGCAAGTTGTGCCGACCCTACTGCCGGTGGTGGCCCCGACCGGAACTGATTGGCGGAATCTAACATGAGCGGCAACACGTTGCCCCACTGCGGAGTTAAACAAGAGGGGGCAAACTTTCCACCTTGGCCATCAGAAAAATATTTTGGTTGCCATCGGCCCAATACTTTTAACTCATCCGGTGAATTCACAGGCTGATATCCGGTATAATCCGAATACGGTGTTCCGTTTGAATTGGGATGCGCTCCATATTGATTCGAGCCATCATTTTTTCTTGCTGCTATCACTGTGCGCGCGGCAAGGTTTCCAATCCCCACAGGATCGGCAGGATCGAGGGTTTTATTTTCGGGATCATATCCCAACTCTCTCATAAAATTTTTCAACAGGACGGAATCAGCATAATAATATTCCATCAATGTGTTGAAGGCTGCATAAGATATTGCTGTCTCTTTGTTCTTTGCTGAGTGTTCAGTCTCTGGTCTTCTTTCAGCCTTAAGAAATAATGTCAACGCTTGTTGATCGTAGCGGCTCCACGCGTCAAACACGGCTGTCCATACCAAACCAAGGATCCTTGATGTAACGGTGGGCCGCGGCTTGAAGCGTTCAGTATCATTGGCCGTTGCCTCCAGCGAAATTTCCCCCCACTTATACGCGATGTTGTCGGCTCCTTTCTTTTCAGAAACTTCTTGCGGTTGCTGATTGCAGGCTACCAAGAAAAATAAAATAGGAAAACAGTTACGCATATAAAAAACTAAAAGAGTTAAAGAGGTTTCAATCTTAGTAAAAATTTCAAAACAACTTCCCCGAAGTGACTTGATTTGGCATGGCTAAACCTTAGTAGAGATAGCGAGATAGAAGAGAGACAAACCTTATTACCTTATTGTGATTGGCTCTCTAAAATCCAAGATAAGGTAATAAGGTTCTGGTTCTAAGGCTTATCCTTTTCTACTAAGGTAATAATGTTCTGGTTCTAAGGCTTATTGTTTTCTACTAAGTAACCCGACTGGGAGCGCGCTCCCAGTGTTTTGAGAACAATAACTCACGAGTTATATAGAAGGATAATAACTCACGAGTTATATAGAAGGTTTGCGATATTCGGTTGACATTGGTCGAAGTTATTTTAAAATTTTTACTTAGCGAAAATTTCAAGATAACTTCCACACTTCTGGTTTAAAAAATCTTGGCGGCCTGGCGAGGCGCCATTGGGCTGTTTGTTACAAGTCCGGCCAACGCACTTTCTAACCCGCTCCGGGCCTGCCTGCACATACCGTTTCGGCAAAGGCAGGCTTTCCACTTCCATCCCTGGCCGATTCTCCAACTGATAATTTTAGTGTAGCGATAAAGGACTTTAGAGACAAAAAAATAAATCCAGCAGAGCGGAATTCATTTATCTTGAAACTCAACCCCAACCTCAAAACCTGATTAGCATATCAAAATAAGGCAGGGTTGAATAAGATGTGTTGCCCAACCTTAGTACAAAACAAATTATAATATGACATTCAACCTCATTACCTTATTCTGATTGCCCAAAATAATAAGGTTTGACTTTTCTCTGTGATTTCTCCTCTACTAAGGTTGGGCAAGCGATGAAGGCGCGTCCCTTTTTTTCTGTGGTTTTAAATTGTGCATTAGTGCAATTTTTCATTCACCACAAAAAAATGCACACTACTCACAAAAAAAATCTTTTGCTTATCTTGTCAACATGGACAAAAGAACTTTTTTGAAAAGCACTGCCACCCTGGGGTTGGTTGGCCTTGCTCCCCTTGATGCGCTCAGCCGTTGGATTGATAGCCACGCTCACAAATCGCCCAATGCGTTGGCCGAAGACGAAACTTTTTGGGAAGGGATACGACAAGGGTATCTCTTAAAACCAGAGTACATCAATCTTGAAAACGGCTATTACTGTTTTCTTCCCGAGGAAACATTGGAGAGCTACATCCAGCACATTCGTGAAATAAATTACCAGGGGTCTTACTACATGCGCACCGTGCAGTGGGACAATAAGAAAGCAATGTCTTCCAAGTTGGCCGACATCGCAGGTTGCTCTCCAGAGGAGTTGATCATCACCCGCAACACAACGGAATCGCTCGACATGATAATTGGGGGAATGCAGTGGAAAGCTGGCGATGAAGCGGTGATGGCTGAGCAAGATTATGGAGCCATGTTGGATATGTTCAAGCTGGTTGCCAACCGGTATGGCGTTGTCAATAAAATAATATCCGTTCCCAACCATCCTTCCTCCGATGAAGAGATTGTGAATTTGTATGCCAGCGCAATCACCTCCAAAACAAAATTGCTGATGGTGTGCCACATGATCAATATAACCGGACAGATTTTGCCAGTGAGAAAAATTTGTGACATGGCGCATGGCAAGGGAGTGCAAGTTATGGTTGATGGCGCTCATGCGTTCGCGCACATCAAGTATTCCATCCCACAATTGAATTGTGATTACTATGGAGCAAGCCTGCATAAATGGCTGAGCGTTCCATTAGGTGCAGGGATGCTTTATGTAAAGAAGGAAAACATTGCCAAGGTGTGGCCTCTGCTGGGAGAAGAAGGCAGAAAAGAAGACGACATACTTCGGCTAAATCATATAGGTACTCATCCGGTGGCTACCGACTTGGCCATTGCCAATGCCGTTGAGTACTATCAAAAAATTGGCGCGGAAAGAAAAGAAGCCCGGCTTCGCTACTTGCAAAATTACTGGACCGATAAAGTACGGCCAATGGCGCATGTGATTTTAAATACGCCTGCCAACCCGGCACGCTCTTGCGGCATCGCCAATGTGGGAGTTCAAAAAATGAAACCTGCCGAGCTCGCCAAAGTACTTATGGACAAATATAAAATCTATACCGTGGCCATTGATGGGGCGAATGTTCATGGATGCCGCATAACACCAAATATTTATACCACACCACAGGAGTTGGATACGTTTGTTCAGGCACTGGGTGAACTTGCATAGATGTTGCCAGCATGGCGCTTTAAAAAAATGAAAACCTCGAAAATCTATTTTATTGTATTCTTTCTATTGACATCATGTCTGACAAAAAAAGATGCCTATACTGATAAGGAAGAATCGGTAAGATTGAATCAAATCGTACTTATTTTCGAAAATTTCCCCGAGGACTATTCAATTTATTTAAACGACACCAAAGGTAAAGCCTACACTCCTGCAAGACCAGAACTAAGATATTATGACGAAAATCTAATTCAAAGAATTTTAAAGCCTAAAAGTGAGACGGCTGATACAGTAATAATTATATGCAATCAAAATACAATTGAATTTCAACATAGTGTAAAGGGCGTTGACAATTTTGAATATCTGTTTCAAAAAGGAGACACTGTTATATTTTCATACTCAAAGAAAATCCCGAACGCCAAAATCATCAACAGGACAGTTTCGGATTTTGAAATAAACTATGACCTACGATACAGGGAAATAATTTGTAATAGTGACTACCCAGCATTTACTAAAGTATTGGTACCATGGACATTCATTACATATAACTCCAATTTTATTGGAAAGGAAGGCGAACGACTTGGAATACTTGGAGAGATTGATCGAGTTAAAGTTAAGGCCAATGTATCATTTATTAAAGAGCTAGAATTGGAGAAGGCTTTTCTTGATTCTTTGTTTACCGTAAATCTTATTACAAGGCAAGCATTTGATTGGTTAAATCAGAAGCGGGATCTAAAAGGAAATATAATTAAAGCCCACAACGATGATTTGGCTCGAAACCAAATAGGATCAATAATTCCAAAAGACTTAGACTCACTGTTAAAATATCATTCGTATAGAGATTTAATTGCAAACATAAATTCCGCGTTTTACGAGCGAAAAGTCAAGAGAATACTAACAAGTAATTCAAATCTTCCAGATTATAAACTAGTTTATGATTCAATACTAAGGAGCGACCTTTTTAGTAAAAAAACAAAAGAGATTCTATTATTCGAGACATCTAAATCGTTAATAATAAATAGCAGCGCAACTGAAATCAGTAAGCATCTTACACGACTAAAAAGCGATATTGTTGACACTACTTATCTCTCCTACTTAATGAACACCTACAAGATTAAGAACCCAATAAGTAAAGAACTGGAGCTAATTGACTTAAATGGAAATAAATTAACGTTGAGTAAGTTTATTGAACAAAATAAAGGAAAAGTAATTTATGTAGATATTTGGGCCAGCTGGTGCAGGCCTTGTATTGAAGAATTTCCGCAATCAAGAATCTTGATAGAAAAACTAAAAACTAGAGACATACAATTTATATACTTGTCGATTGATGATGAAAACATTAAGTGGAAAAATGCTAGTAGAAAGCATAGGTTACCCGATAAATATTCGTTTATGGTTGATAACCGCAAGACTTCGAAATTTTTGGAAGAACTTGATTTCAATACAATACCAAGATACTTAGTTTTTAATAGGGCAGGTAAGTTAGAATACAAAAATGCCCCAAGACTGAGTGACCAGAGAACATTTATACTATTAGAAGAACTTCTTACAAAATAAATTGGACAATGTGGACGAAACTAAATTCTGAAGAGAATACTTTATCCTGAAACTTTAGTGCGCTGGCCCGACAAAAAGGCGAGGGTGTGGTTGGATGCGGGAGGAAGCATCTTTTTGTCTTGACTTTTTTCCCCAACGGGATGCCTTTGGCGTGGGTACTTTTTTGTGTTAAGACAAAGAAGTACCAATCAAAAACTTTAACACCAATCAAAAAATTGAAAGAATATTGGGAAACCTTGTTTTCAATTGTTTGATTTTCAGAAGATGTTATTTTTATAGGAAGTCCCAACCCCACCGATACAACTTTAGAACACCTATCTCACTCGATTGCAATCCACTATTCACAAATAATTTTCAAATAATTTTTGATGTGACGTGTATTTGATACTTTTGTCTATTAATTCTATGGAGTTAGTAGTTTTTAATTGATCACATCAAAATATTTGGTCTTTACTCAATTCGATAAACCCGGTTCCATGAGCACGTACAACTTCGATTACTTAGATCAACTCGAGTCCGAAGCCATTCATATTTTTCGCGAAGTGGCGGGTCAGTTCGAGCGGCCCGCCTTGTTGTTTTCTGGTGGAAAGGATTCCATCACACTCGTGCGCCTTGCCGAAAAAGCATTTCGCCCCGGGCGTTTTCCATTTCCATTGGTGCACATTGACACCGGACATAATTTTCAGGAAGCACTCGACTACCGCGATCGCCTTATTGAAACATTAGATGAGAAATTGATCGTTGGCAGTGTAGAGCAAACTATTAAAACTAAAAACCTGACCGAGCCCAAAGGAAAGTTTGCCAGCCGCAATGCGTTACAAACATTTACTTTATTAGATACCATTGAAGAATTTCAGTTTGATGCCTGCATAGGCGGTGCCAGACGTGACGAAGAAAAAGCCCGCGCCAAAGAAAGGATTTTTTCGGTGCGCAATGAATTTGGGCAATGGGATCCAAAACTTCAACGGCCAGAATTGTGGAACACCTACAACGGAAGAATCCACAAAGGTGAAAACGTGCGCGTGTTTCCCATCAGCAACTGGACCGAACTCGATGTTTGGAATTATATCAAACGGGAAAAAATCGAGTTGCCTTCCATTTACTTTTCGCATGAGCGCGAATGTTTGGAATATGAAGGCCAGTTGGTAGCCATTTCACCTTTCGTTCGCATAGAGGAAGGAGACAAAATCACACGGAAGCAAGTACGCTACCGCACCGTTGGCGACATGAGTTGCACGGCTGCAGTTGAGTCAACCGCATCCACCATTGACGACATCATCAGCGAGATCATCGCCACCAAAACAAGTGAACGTGGAGAAACGCGCATCGATGATAAAGTATCGGAGGCGGCCATGGAAGACAGAAAGAAAAACGGGTATTTCTAAGAATTAAAAAACTGACAATTGATAAAATCACAATTGACAATGAGGTACGCGATTTATTCAAATTGTCAATTGCCCATTGTCAACTGTCAATTTTTGAAATGACTGATTACCATATAAACTAAAAACATTGATGGATTTATTACGATTTATTACAGCAGGCAGTGTGGACGATGGCAAGAGCACGCTCATTGGCAGGTTGTTGTTCGACAGCAAGTCGATCATGATTGATCAGTTGGAAGCCATTGAGCGGCAAACCAAAAACAGGGAAGATGGCGAAATTGATTTGGCATTGCTCACAGACGGGCTTCGTGCCGAGCGTGAACAGGGCATTACCATAGATGTTGCTTACAAATATTTCACAACGCCCAAACGCAAATTCATAATTGCCGATGCGCCCGGTCATATTCAATACACGCGCAACATGGTGACGGGTGCTTCGAACGCAGACCTGGCCATCATCCTCATTGATGCGCGAAAGGGCGTAGTGGAGCAAACCATGCGGCACTCCATCATCGCTTCACTGCTTTCCATACCACACATTATTGTGGCCATCAATAAAATGGATTTGGTTGGCTACTCGCACGATGTGTTTACCAACATCGTGATTGATTATGCAAAAACCGCCCAGTCGCTGGGGCTCAAAGAAGTAATCTACATTCCCATCAGTGCCCTTAACGGGGATAATATTGTTGACAAATCGGATATGATACCGTGGTACGAAGGCGAATCGCTTTTGCATTATCTGGAAAATGTAAAAATCCAAAACGATGTTAACCTTACCGATGCGCGCCTTCCCATACAATATGTGATCAGGCCACAGCGAGAAGGCTTTCACGACTACCGTGGATATGCCGGTAAAATTAACAGTGGCATTTACAGAAAAGGTGATCGGGTAACGGTGCTGCCGGCCGGATTGGAAAGTAAAATCAAAGCCATTGAGATGAATGGGAAAGAAATTGATGAAGCGTTTGCGCCTCAAAGCGTGGTGATTCACTTAGAAGATGAAATTGATATTGGACGCGGAGATGTAATTGTAAAATCGGATAATAAGCCAACCGTGTCGCAGGACATTGACGTGTTGCTCTGCTGGATGGATTCAAAACCGTTGAAGGCCGGAAGCAAGTATTTGCTTCAGGTGAACAGCCGGGTGGTGAAAAGTGTCGTAAAAAATATCGAATACAAATTGGATGTGAACTCATTGCAAAAATTGCCGTCACCGGAAAGTGCCGGCCTCAACGATGTGATCAAAGTCACGTTGCGCACGGCCTCACCCATCCCTTATGATTCTTATAAAAAACTGCGATCAAACGGAGGTGCCATACTGATTGACGAAACAAGTCACGTAACGGTGGGCGCGTGTATGATACAATGAAGACAATGAGCCGCATCAATAAAAGCCTAATCCCTAATCCTCGGCCTGTGTCTTCACAGACCGAAGAAAAAAAAAGCGAAGTAAAATCAAATGAGCACAATTAATCAAAATCGTGGAAAAGTAATATTAGCTGGAGCAGGCCCCGGTGATCCCGAATTGATTACACTAAAAGCTCTGCGCTTTCTTCAACATGCCGATGTGGTGATTGCCGACCGCTTGGTCAGTCCGGTTTTGCTTACGCAGAATGTAAAAGCAGGTGCTACAATACTTCACGTAGGTAAGCAAGGTGGCAACACAAAGTCAACCTCACAGCAAACCATTAATGAACTTTTGGTAAAGCATGCGTTGCAAAATAAATTGGTGGTGCGCCTGAAAGGTGGCGATGTATCGTTCTTTTCAAACATACTCGATGAGCTTACCACGCTGTCAGAAAATAATATTTCTTATGAAATCATTCCGGGTGTAACTGCCGCATCCGGAGCGGCCGCTTATGCCGGCATTCCACTCACCGCCAAAGGATATTCCAACGGTGTAAGGTTTATTACGTGCTACGATATTGAAACGATAGCTCCCTTTTTTTGGAAAGAGTTGGCCGACACCGATGATACCTTGGTATTTTATATGTCTTCGAACGCACTCCATACCGTAGTAGGAAAATTATTGGACAACCGTATTTCTTCCGATAAGGAACTGGCCGTGATCGAACAAGCCACTACACCTTTTCAAAAAGTGACTGTTTACAATCTCCACGAATTTGAAACTAAGATCGGCCCCACTAAAAAATTTGCTTCGCCTACGCTGGTTATCATTGGCCGGGTGGCAGCCCTTCATAAAAAATTTAAGTGGATAGAAAACAGCAGTCAGGAGGAAGATTATTTTATGCCGCTTCTAAATCATACATCAAAAAAGAAAACTGATCTCACCCTAGCATGTTAGCCGAACCAAAACTTAAAACACTAAAGCAGTTGGCCGAAACCCTCACCAAAGATGAATTGATATGGGTCAATGGCTACCTCGCGGGGCTCATGACGCATGGATCAACGGAACCATTGGAGCAAGTGATGTCTTCGATTTCAAAAATTTCTATTTTGTTTGGCACCGATACGGGCAACTCAAAAAAATTAGCAACCGCTTTTGCAACCACAGCAAAAAGAAAAGGCATCACCGTAAAGTTCGCAAGCCTCGATCAGTACCGTCTTAGCGATTTGCAAAAGGAAGAATATCTTGTTGTAGTCATTAGCACCCACGGAGAAGGCGAACCACCGGCTGCTGCAAAAAAGTTTTACGATCACATTCATCACAATACATTTTCACTTGACAAGCTCAACTATGGCGTGTTGGCATTGGGCGACACGGCCTATCCTTTGTTTTGTAAAGCCGGTGAAGACGTGGATGCTCGCTTACAAACGCTTGGCGCGAAAAGGATCATCGCACTTCAAAAATGTGATACTGATTATGAGGCCGATGCTAATCAATGGTTCGAAAATATTTTGATCTCATTGTGGGCTGGTGTTGTTCCCTCCCATATCCAACCCATTGCGCAACGAAAATACAATGTCAAAAAAAATTATACGGGGAGCGTACTCACCAAAATAAATTTGAATGGAAAGGGATCCGCCAAAGAAACCTATCACATTGAAATAGCAGCCGAAGAGTTGGTCTATCAACCGGGCGATTCGATTGGTATTGTGCCCGAGAACCCGCTGGAAATTGTGGAGGCGATAACTAAGTTGGTAAACCTTGATCCAACAAAAAAGATTGTATATAAAGAGGAGCAGGTAACGGTTTTTGATTTGTTGAAAAGGAAACTCAACATTGTTTATCTGCCCGAACGTGTAGTGAAAAAATATGCAGCTATTGTGCAGCAGGAAATCCCTGTCACGCACATCGCCTTGCTGAACTTGCTCAAAATATATCCCGTAAAGGATGCAGCACAATTTGAAGACGTCATCACCATGCTGGAGCCAATCACACCGCGGTTGTATTCCATTTCTTCTTCCTTAAAAACACATGATGGCGAAGTGCACATTACCGTAGCCCGAAATTGCTTCACCGTCAATGACGAAAAATATCATGGGTTGTGTTCCGACTATTTAGCTTTCGTAGAAGAAAATTCTATGTTTGAATTTTACGTTCACAAAAATTCACAGTTCAAACTTCCGGCTGCTGAAAAAGATATTATTATGATCGGGCCCGGCACTGGCCTCGCACCGTTCCGTTCTTTTATTGAGGAGCGCGATGCCACGGGGGCAAGCGGCAGAAGTTGGCTGTTTTTTGGCGATCAACATTTTGAAACCGATTTTTTATATCAGACAGAAATCCAAAGCTACTTGCAAACCGGTGCCCTCACTCAGGTGAATGCTGCGTTCTCGCGCGATCAACGCGAAAAGATTTATGTGCAACATAAAATGCTGGAGTACGCAGAAGAATTTTATTGTTGGCTTGAAGCCGGTGCCTATGTGTATGTGTGCGGTGCCAAAGAACCCATGAGTGTGGATGTTGAAACAGCATTGCTGCAAATCATTGTGAACGCTGGAAACAAAACACAAGAACAAGCGGAGGATTATCTGAACCAGTTGAAAGAAGAAGGAAGATATGAGAAGGACGTATATTAAAATGAGTAAGCAGTAAGCAGTCACCAGTAGACAGTTATGGCGTCATGCTGCCTACTGCAATCTGCCTACTGCCAACTTTAAAAATTGTATTCAAAAATGAGCATCGTGCAACATGTATCTCCAATAGAAAAAGTAAAACGCGAAAGCGATGGCTTGCGTGGCTCCATTCGCGAAAGCCTTACGGATGAAATAACCGGAGCCATCCGCGAAGACGACCAGGCCGTGATAAAATTTCATGGCATGTACCAACAAGACGATCGCGATCAGAGAGAAGAACGGGCCATGAAAAAATTAGACCGCCTGTATTCTTTCATGATACGCTTGCGGCTGCCGGGTGGATTTCTCACACCACAGCAATGGATTGCCACCGATGAAATAGCAGGAGAAAATTCAACAGGCATAATCAAAATCACCACACGCCAGACACTTCAATTGCATGGGTTGATAAAATCGAAAATCAAACCTACCATTCAGGCTTTCAACAAAGCAAAGTTGGATTCCATTGCCACCTGTGGCGACATCAATAGAAATGTGGTGTGCAGCTCGCACCCCATGCAGTCACCCATTCATGATCAGGTGTTTGCCTACGCTGATAAAATAAGTGAGATGTTGATGCCAAAGACACGGGCGTACTACGAAATTTGGTTGGATGAAGAAAAAATTGCCGACAAAAAAGAGGAGGAAGATCCTTTGTATCAAGACCGCTATCTGCCACGCAAGTTTAAAATTGCCATTGCCATTCCACCCAACAATGATGTGGATGTATTTGCCAACGACATCGGACTGATCGCGGTAATCGAAAACAATAAATTGATCGGTTTTAATTTCGCCATCGGTGGCGGACTATCGGCCACGCACGGCAGTAAAGAAACATATCCACGGTTGGCAACCATCATTGGCTTTGTGGATAGCGAAGAGAAAACATTGAAAGCCATCTATGAAACGCTCACTCTACAACGCGATTTTGGAAACCGCAGCGACCGAAAATTGGCACGACTAAAATACACACTCGACAAATACGGTGTGGCCTGGTTTAAAGAGGAACTTGAAAAACGTATCGGTTTTAAATTCGAAACGGCCAGACCTTATTCTTTCACAGACCGCAAAGACTTTTATGGTTGGCATAAAAACTTCCAAGGCTTGTGGTACTACACGGTGTTTATCGAAAATGGCAGAGTGTTGGATGATGAAACTATAAAATTAAGATTGGCATTATTGGAAGTGGCCAAAACGGGCAAGGCTAATTTCAGGTTCACCTGCAATCAAAATTTGATTTTGTCGGATATACAGGAGACTGACAAAGTTTTAGTGCAAACTATTTTGAAAAATTATAAACTCACACAACATACTGAAGGAGCATCCTCCATCCGAAAAAATTCTATGGCGTGTGTGGCACTCAACACGTGCCCGCTTGCTTTGGCGGAAGGACAACGCTATTTGCCTTCGTTGATTTCAAAAATAGAACCGCTGCTGGCTAAAAATAATTTGCAGGATGAAGACATCATCATCCGCATGACGGGCTGCCCCAATGGATGCGCGCGTCCGTATGTGGCGGAGATCGGGTTGGTGGGCACAGCGTATGGCCGCTATAATCTCCATGTTGGTGGCGATCATCAGGGCGAGCGTCTCAACAAACTATTCAAAGAAAATTTAGACGAAGTGGCGATACTACAAGAACTTGATTCGCTATTCTCTGATTTTAAATCCAATCGAAAAGGAGAAGAGCGTTTTGGGGATTTTGCATTTAGGCAACAGGAGAATTGAAAATTAAATGTCCGCTCTGTGGGACCTACCTACTTGGCAGGCAGGCACAGACCGAGGAGTAGCAGCTAGAAAATTGAAAATGGAAAAAGAAGTAGAAATAATAGTCGTTGATAAAACTCTTGTCGTTGACAAGGAGACCAACAATCTCTTTCCAGTTTTTTTAAAACTGGAACAGATGCGGTTGCTTATTGTGGGCGGTGGAAAAATTGGTTTGGAGAAACTCAATGCCGTGCTGCACAATTCTCCCGCTACACACATCAAGCTTGTAGCAATTTCAATTTCTGATGAAGTAAAAAACCTTACTGAACAGTATCCAGATGTTCACGTAGAAGAACGTCCTTATCACTCAACCGATTTGGATGATGCCGACATTGTTATAGTAGCGGTCAATGACCGGAGCATCAGTCAACAGATTCATGCCGATGCGAAAGCTAAAGCCAAACTCGTGAACGTGGCCGACACTCCGGAGCTATGCGATTTCTATTTGGGCTCCATTGTAAAAAGGGGAAATCTAAAAATCGCCATCTCCACCAACGGAAAGTCGCCCACCATTGCAAAGCGGTTGAAAGAAGTTTTTGCCGAGGCACTGCCCACCCAAGTGGACGATCTGCTGGACAACATGCAGGCCCTGCGCGGAAAGTTAAATGGAAACCTGTCGGATAAAATCATCAAGCTGAATGAAATCACCCGCGTGCTCGCCACGGACAACAACGATGTGCGCAAGGTGAGTGAGCAGCGCTGGAAACGCATTGCCTCTTATTTTCTGTTTGCTTTTTTCTTCATGTTTGTAGGGCACATGGTGTTGTCCTATATTCCTTTCAACGATATTTTGGGAGGCATGAAAGAAATGACCAAAGACCTGGATCCCAATTTTTATTGGATGATCGGGGCCGGCTTTCTTGCGCAGTTGGTGGATGGCGCGCTGGGCATGGGCTACGGTGTAACGTGTACTATCGTTCTTTTGTCAACAGGCGTAAACCTTCCCGCCATCAGTGGCAGCATACACACAGCCGAAATGTTTTCCAGTGGCGTATCGGGCTACAGCCATTATAAGTTTGGAAACGTGAACAAGAAATTATTTAAAACGTTGTTGATCCCCGGTGTGCTCGGTGCCATTGCGGGCGCGTACCTGCTCGCCACATTTGGAAATGAATATGCCAACATCATCCGCCCTATCCTTGCCGGCTACACCTTGTTGCTGGGAACAAAAATTTTGTTGTCGGCATTTCGCAAAAACAAAGAACCCAAAAAAGTAAAGCGGGTAGGGTGGCTTGCCGGGGCCGGTGGCTTCTTAGATTCATTTGGTGGTGGTGGTTGGGGGCCGTTGGTCACCAGCACGTTAATATCCAAGGGCAGAAGTCCGCGCTATGTGATCGGCTCGGTGAGTCTTACAGAATTTTTTGTTACGCTCGCCAGTGCCATCACCTTCTTCACGTTGCTGGGTGTTAGCTATTGGCAAGTGATCGTGGGCCTTATCATTGGAGGAACCATCGCTGCACCCTTAGCGGCAAAATTAGCAGGGAGGCTTCCGCTCAAAACCATGTTCATCTCCGTGGGCGTGTTGGTGATCATCTGGAGCGCGAGGATATTGTTAAAATCCGTTGGGGTGTTTTAAATTTTTTGTCTTCGCGAATAAAGTGGAGGCATTCAAAATTGTTTCGTGAGGATACGAACCAAGGCAAGGGCGTTTGGTTATCATCATGATTCGTTAAAGATACTTTCTCTTTTCTTGGCATTACACCGAACGGGGTAGTTTTAACTGAAGGTGCTGGTTTAATTCAGAAATTTGGAGGAGTATAAATTGGATTGACAACTTCGCTATAACAGAGAACCAGGTCTACGGGTACCCGGATAATTCAGTTGATTCGACCGACACCGCAGATCAAAATAAAGTTCTTATTTATTGGAAGCCAATAGCAATCTTGTATAGTTAGTTCGATCAGGATAGCTCCTGAAATTTTCTTTCAAGTTTAGTTAAACGCTCTTCAAGATCGAAGTAATTGGATTCAATGAACTCATAAAATTCATAATTTCGTTTGTTCAGGTTCTCGAAACCTTCTTGTAGAAACCGTATGCTCGCATCGATCTGATTCTTATGACGCTCCAATTCTCTTTTGAATTCGCTTTTTTCCATAGTAGATTTTAATTTAAAGTCTATATCACAATACTTTATGCCCAAGCCCTTAACTTGTTTAAGTAAAGATAAGAAAGATTGGTTGCCGGATATTCAGTTTCGGTTTTTTTATGCTTCCGAACCTGAGCGTATTAACTGCTTGGCTGCCATACTCAATTGAGTCTAATGCCTTGGTTCTTGTCTTCACAAATCAAGTCAAGTGTTCAAAATTTGGTTCGTGAGGACACGAACTATAGCAAGAGAACGGAATAGGAATTATAAAAAGCAAAAACCCCGGCTCACACCGGGGCTTGCAGAGCGCGCGGATATTATTGAAAGCAATTGGGGTGTTTTGAATTTTTTGATCAATGTGGCTCCATGACGATTGGTGTGGGTAAAAATTTATAACCAATTCTAATTGCCCGCCTTGCTGGTAGGCAATGGCTTTAACCTTAGTAGAGAAAATGATTTTATGAACCGACCCCAAACCTTATTACCTCTTATTATGGCTCTCTACTGATAAGATAATAAGGTTGGACTTTACTGCTAAGGATAATTTCTACTAAGGTCAATGCTTCCCAAATAATATCGGTACCCAGCGGAGGCTGTTCAAAATTGTTTCGTGAGGAAACGAACCAAAGCAAAAAAAGTTTATAAAAACAAAAGCCCCGGCCACACCGGGGCTTGCACTTCACCCAACTCCGCTCAAAAACTCAGGTTCTTCTCTTTCGCTTTTTCTTTCACGGCTTTGATCATGGCAGCGTCCAGCATGGTGTCACTCACTTCTTTGGGTGTGTTCACAGCAATATACTCGTGGCGTTTTTTGTTCAACACCTGAATCTCTTCCTGTACTTTTCTGCGCTCATCGGCTTTTTGTTTTACATACGTCTGTCTTTGAGGCACACTCATTCCCTTCATCTCTTTGGGCAGCTCATCGTCTTTCGCCTCTTCAATTATTTTGTCATTGTCTTTGGCAGCGTCCACCAAATCCCAGCTTGAGTTGCGGTAGGCATGCGAGCTCTTGGAGATGGCGCGCTCTACTTTGTTGGCCTGGCCATAAGTCTCAGCGTTGCTATCTTGTGTGGCTTGCATTTCTTTTTTAGAAGCACCACTGGAACCATAATAAACATACGTTTTGTTCAGCTCTTCATTCAGCGCGCTAATGCGTTTATCATAGGGGGAAGGGATATACACCGTTTTGCGGTTTTGTTCAATGCTCATGTAGGAGCCATGCGTAATGTCGGCACCATCTTTCCAGTTGGTGTTCATGCCTTCTTCAAACGGTCCGCAAAAAATGGTGTTCACCACCACTCCCTTTTCACGGGCCAGTCCGCAGGCAGTGCGATAGGCGATGCCCCCTTGTGTAAACGGCTCATTGCCGGCAATGAAAATCATTTTCAAATCGTTGGGCGATGTGCTCCAGGCCAACTGGTGCAACGAAGAGTTGATCACGTGACCGCAGAATTCATTTCCGCCATTGGTAGAAAGCGAAAACAATTTTT
>JAYVAI010000584.1:0-6139 GCA_043751075.1 Cyclobacteriaceae bacterium
GGATGATAACGGAACAGTTAACGTAGCCATGCTCGCCACCGCCAAAGCGCTGAAGAAGTTTCCGGGCAAACGATCGGCACTTGTTGTTATTCATGGTGCCGAAGAGCGGGGGCTGTTAGGTTCACGCTGGTATGTTTCGCACCCTACTGTGCCGCTCTCGTCCATAGCAGCGGTGCTGAATGGCGATATGATTGGACGCAACACGCCTGACAGCGCAGCACTGTTGGGTTCACAAGCTCCACATAAAAACTCTTCTGATTTAGTGAACATGGCCATGGAGGCCAACGCGGAAGGACCGCAGTTTAAACTCGACACGTTATGGGATAAGCCTACCCACAAAGAAGGCTGGTACTTTCGCAGTGATCATTTGCCGTATGCACGATTGGGCATTCCTGCTTTGATGTACACTACACTGTTGCATCCGGATTATCATACTCCGCAAGACAATGCACAGAACATCAACTATGAAAAGTTATGGAAGATGACCCAATGGATTTACCGCACTGCCTGGAAGGTGGCCAACTCAGATAAACGTCCGGCACCCGAGCCTGACTTTAAGTTGGAGCGGTGACTCTGTAGGTTTTAGGATTATTTTGAAATTCCTATTGGAATTATTGCTGGGCAGCTATCCATTCCCTCACCTTGCCTTTAAAATAATTTTCAATTTCGGTTTTGGTTATTGTGTAGATGGGGTTGAGGTGCCCGATGGGTTCATCGGTAATTCGGTTTCCATCGGTAAGCATAATCGTGATGAGCTTTGGGTTCAAATAAGGTTTGAACTGGATGGACGCATCTATTATTTGTTGAATCGAAACTCCCATTTGTCCAATGCAATAAAGGTCATAGTAGTCCCTGAATTTGGAGCGGTCGAACATAACACATGCTTTCATGGCGGATAGATTGATAACGTCTGGCATGTGGATATTATCGCGAAAGGAAAAAATCCCATTTGGTTTTTGGTTTTGGCTGTCAGCAAAAAAAGTGATTTTCACTTCGTTGGCTACCAAGTCAATTTGATTGTCCAGCAATCGGGTGACTTCAAAATTCAAACCCATACGGGTTAGATGATTGGTGATTTCATCCCGCTTTACCAGGAGGCGGCCTTTTATTGATGGGGATTGCCAAACACAAAAATCAAGGTCTTCGCTTATTCTGTGGTGGATTTGGAGTGCCAGTGCCGTGCCTCCAATCAAAGTGTATTCCCTTATCCACTCTTGCTGGGAGAGCAATTCAAAAACTTCCTGCGTATTCTCTTTTAATCCTTTCATAAGGGTTGTGCTCTTTAAACTTCTCCGCTATATATGCCTCCGTATCCTCGATGTCGAGAAAGAGCCAGGCAATGTATCTGGAAATATCTTGGTAACGGCTTTGACAGATAATATTTTCCTCCAGCACTTTTTTAATCAACTCCTTATTAAATACCCTGAACAATGTTTTCAGGTGCGTAATGTCACCATAGAGCAAAACGGTTTCAATGAGCAAGCCATCAGGAATTTGGTCCGGTGATTTTGCATCGTAGCTCCAAAACATTTTCTGGTTGAGCATTTCCTGTGCGAGCCAGTTTCTGTCTTTGGTCATGGATACGAAGGTAACAATTTCAGAACTCCTTACCCGATTATCAAAAACAGTGAATGCCTCTTGAATTCCACCAACCTGCCGGCAGGCAGGTTACTTGAGGCGATTCCAGCCTATCCGGCAGGCAGGCGCAAAACGAAAGTGACCGGTTTCAATAAAAACCTTCTATATAACTCGTGAGTTATTATGCCCAAAACACAGGCGCGCGCGTCCTGTCGGATACTTAGTAGAATGGAATCCTATATGTAGGACACAACCTTATTATTCACTTCGCGAAGCAAGAATAAGAATAATAAGGTTGATGGAATATTTGACTTACCATGCTACTAAGTTGCGTGCAGGCTTTGCGCGATGGCTTCACCATCCAACAAATAACTTTGCTACTTTCAACTGTAGGAAAGAGGCAGGCTACTTCACCCCATCGCTTCCCTAAGCATCTCAATACTTTTGGGAACTCCCGTGGCAGCATCTTCCTTCCCTTCAAACTCCAATGATAGGTAGCCCTGGTAGTTTACTTTTCTCAGTATGTTGAAGATGCGTTTATAATCCAGGTCGAGCGAATACCATTCACCACCACCATAATAAGTTTTGGCTTGAACAAAGTTGGTGTAAGGGGCCAGCATCTCCAGTTTGCTGTATGGGTTTTCAAGAAAGTTGCCCGTGTCCATCATAATGCCAAGCCACGGAGAGCCGATGGATTTCTTTATCCTCAATTGCCCCTCGGGGGTAGAGCAAAGGCCCCAATGGTTTTCCAACGCCAGCAACACACCGTTGACCTCTGCAGTGGGAAGGCATTGCTCAATGCTTTCCACGCACCACTTGAACCCATCGTCCTCCGTGTATCCCGGTAGGATTGGCTCTATGCCACGGTTCTTCATCAATTCATCAAACGATTTTATGGTGTTCCACCTGCCAGAGTTCAACCGCAGGCATGGCACTCCCATTTTCGCGGCAAGCTCAATGCACTTTTTGGTGTGCTCTATTTCTTTTTTTAGAAATTCCTTGTCGGGAGAAACAAAACTTTGGTGGATGGAAAGGCACGTGAACGCGATGCCATTGAGAAAAGCGTGCCTCTTTAATTTTTGAAGATAGGCATTGTCTTCGCCTTCCATTTGGCGGTGAAGTATGTCTATGCCCTCCACACCAAGGCGTGCGGCTTCATCAATTACCTTTTCGATCGGGAATTTTTTCTCTTTGAAATGCCAATAGGAATAAGAGGAGATGCTGAGTTTGATGCGGGGTGCTGGGAGCGGATTATCTTTTGCCCATGCCATGCCAGGAAGCATGACAGCAGCCGTGGCCCCAGTAAGGCTCTTAGCTAAAAATGTTCTCCTTGTGTCGCTCATACATGAATTTTAAATCTCAAATCTAACATCTCAAATCTCACATCTAAAATCTAAAATCTCACATCTGATTTCCTCACTTCTTATACTGCATCGCCTCCGGAATCCATCCTTCCAAATCTTTGATGCGCGTATCGTGCGAGGGGTGTGTTGACAGAAACTCAGGAGGTTGCTGGCCGCCACTCAACGTTGCCATGCGCTCCCAAAACTTGGGCGCTGAGGCAGGGTCGTAGCCGGCCATGGCCATAAATATCAACCCCATGTGGTCGGCTTCCGACTCGTGGCTCCTCGAAAATTTTAACATGCCCATGTTGGTTCCCATACCAACAGCCTGCATGAATATTTGCTGCGTGCCAGTTGGGTTTTGCCCCATAGCTGCACTTACCGTACCGAGGCCAAACTCGGCAAGCAGGCCCTGGCTCATGCGCTCGCGTCCATGATTGGCAATGGCATGGGCTACTTCATGGCCCATTACCACGGCCACGCCTTCCTCATCTTTGCATATTGGCATAATGGCCGTGTAGAATGCAACTTTGCCACCCGGCATGCACCAGGCGTTTACCGTTTTGGCATCCTCAATCAAATTAAACTCCCAATTGAATCCCGTCAATTGATCGCTGGCTCCCTTATCGGCCATGTATTTTTCTACTGCTTTTTGAATGCGAACTCCCACACGTTTCACCATATCGGCCTGTTCCTTATTGGTGGAGAGCGGCCCCTTCTTTACCACTTCCTGATATTGGGTTGCCGACATTTGATTTATCTCTGCGGAAGACACAAGGCTCAACTGCTTGCGGCCTGTGACCGGCACCGTGGCACAACCATTGGCAAAGCTGCAAGCAATCACAATCACTATAATTTTTTTGATCATATCGTTTTAGGTTTTACAGGTTGCAAAGGTATAATCTCCTAACATTAAAAGAAATCAAAATTCCTGCACAAATCCATCGTTTGCCTTTAGATTGTTTCTAACTTTGTAGAAAGAAACACCGTATGAGGATTTTCGCCATAGGAAGAAATTACGTAGAGCACATTAAGGAACTGAACAACGAACGCCCTGACGAGCCTGTTATATTCACCAAGCCCGATACAGCCATCATCCGCAACAACGACCCGTTTTATTATCCCGATTTTTCGAAGGACATACACCACGAAGTAGAGCTGGTGCTCAGGATATGCAAAGAAGGCAAGAACATTGAAGAAAAATTTGCTTCGAAATATTATGATGCCATTGGTGTGGGCATCGACTTTACCGCTCGCGACATACAAGCGAAGCTGAAAGAAAAAGGGTTGCCGTGGGATATTGCCAAAGGTTTTAACGGCTCCGCTCCTATCTCCGACAAATTTATTCCTGTAAATGAATTCACCGACATACGCAACATCAATTTTAAACTTGAAGTGGACGGGCAACTAAAGCAACAAGGCAATACAAGCCTGCTGCTATTCCCGTTCGATTATATAATCCATTACCTCTCTAAATTTTTTACGCTACGCGCAGGTGATTTGATTTTTACCGGCACCCCAAAGGGAGTTGGCCCCGTAGCCATTGGAAATACACTATCCGCCTATATCGAAAATGAGAAGCTGCTGGAGTTTGAAGTTAAGTGAAGTATTTTTTTGTCTGCTGATTTTTTGCGGAACAACGCACGCACAGTTTAGTCCTGACAAGACCCTTATGCCAAGCATTGGTTTGGCCGATTATCTGTTTCCCATCAAGCCAGGCACCACATGCACCGTCACCGGCACGATGGGCGAACTGCGCAATACGCATTTTCATGCGGGGCTTGATATTGATACTCCTTCTATTGGAGTACCGGTACTTGCCGTTCATGATGGATATATTTCGAAAGCCACTTGCACAACCAACGGCTATGGCAACGTACTTTTTATCACCCACCCCGATGGGAACACAACCGTGTATGCCCACCTCGAAGAATTTAAAGGCGCTGTTGCGGATTTTGTAAGGCACGAACGCTATGCCCGAAAAGTTTCTGAAATAGAATTGCAATTTAAGCCCGGTCAATTTCCTGTGTCGCGTGGCGAGGTGATTGCCAAGTCGGGCAACACGGGCGGTTCGGGCGGGCCTCATCTTCATTTTGAAATAAGGAACAGCGACAACGAAGCCATCAACCCGTTGGTGTATGGTTTCATAGAAGTGAAGGACAACGTATCGCCATTGGCCATCAAGATCGCGTTGAAAACATTGGACAATGGTTCACGCATCAACGACCAGTTTGGACGGTTTGAATTTTCTCTTATAAGAAGTGGAACCACCTTTTCACTTCCCCATCCTATTTTGGCAAGCGGCCAAATTGGTGTGGAGATATTAGCACACGACAAAATTGGAAACACGCGCTTTCGTCACGGCATCAATTACATCGACATGCGTGTGAACGACCACGTGGTGTTCACGCAATCCATCGATAAAATAATCCTGAACGAAAGCCGCAGGATACTTACGCTCATGGACTACAAGGTGTTGGAATTGAAAGGCTCGCGCTACAATAAATTATATATTGACGATGGCAACGAATTGGATTATTATTCGGGCAGTGCCAAAGAAAATGGCATTGGCGTTTTGAACGATGAAACCCATGTGGAGGTGAGCCTAAAAGATTTTAACGAAAACATAAGCAAAGTCAATTTCACATTAAAGCCATCCACGCTTGTGGATGAAACACCTCTGCTGGGTATAATGACCAAACCTTATGAAACAGAAATCCACGAAAACACCCTTAAGCTTACTGTAAAAAATTGTTTGGACGAAAAGCCAATAGAAATCTGGCAACAAGGGAAAGCCACTTCGCTAACGGCAAGCTACAAAGGCAAAAACCAATCGGTTTACCTGATAAACTTGCTCAAGGTTTTGCCCGACTCGATCGCCACGTGCCAGGGCACGGTCAATTATTTGTTCAAAGACCGCATCCCTTCCGAAACTGACTACAACTATTATAGCGACCTTGTGGATATCGAATTTCCTGACCGCGCATTATATGACACCACCTTTTTGTCGGTACGATATGACACACTTCAAGCACAGGAAATTTTTAGCATCGGCAGCCGCACGGTTCCTTTGCACCACCCGATCCGGGTTACTTTAAAGCCGAAGGTGAATTATTTGCAAACCCGCGACCTGGGTATGTACAGAAAAGAGGGCAACGCAATAAATTTTGTGCGGAGCGAATGGAAAAACAACCGGGCCAGTTTCCAAACCTTGAGCT